>JBBEBC010000052.1:0-5712 GCA_040882555.1 Bacteroidia bacterium | reverse complement strand
TAATCGAATAGATTTCTGCTTTTTCCCATTGGATCTTTTCAGAGTCATTTAATACAATCTGATTGGCTCCTCTACTTGGATTCGGATATAAACTGAAAGAGCTTGATTCTGTTCTTGAAAATCCCGCTGGATCTTCAAGAAACATTCTACATACTATAAAATCATTATTGCTAAGTTGACTTCTTGCCTGACCTGCAACAACTAACTTTCCATCTTCTTGAATTGCTAGTGAATGGAGCATTACATAATAATCGTCGATTTCATGCTGAACAATCCCGTTTGTTCCAAAACTAGTTATTAATCCTCCGTCAGACTTGTATCTCCAAACAGCAAGATTATATGCATTTGGGGGCCCTTCTCCAGAAGTTCCAACAACAATAGCATCGCCATTTGGTAAAAGCTTTACATCCTCCGCTACATCAAAATTTGCAAAATCAAGTATGACAACCCCATTTGTTCCAAAGCTAGAATCTAATTGGCCTTGGGGAGTATATTGAACCAACAACGAATTGTAATTATATGTCTGAGTTCCTGAAAATCCTGCAACAAGAATTTTTCCGTTAGGGCGTAAGGCCAAACTGAAGCCTTCATCATCAACATTTGCGAATGATTGTTTAATTACACCATTATTTCCAAAGGAGTTGTCAAGGCTTCCATCTTCATTAAAGCGTACCATTAAAAACTTAAAGAAGAGAAGGTCTTGAGCATAATGACCTGAAGCAACTATTTTACCATCGGGCTGAACAGCAACACAATCGAATACATTCTCCGAATTAGTTACAGGAATTGTCGCTACCCCATTAACGCCAAAATTCATGTCCATAACTCCTATTGGAGAATAGCGAATTACTACTGGTCTTCGGAAGTAGTTTTCATCAAGAGAAGAGCCACATACGATAATATTACCAGCAGCATCTAAATCCACTCCATATCCCATGTCCTCGCCATTTTCAGAAACTAATCCAACCTCAGTTGCTACTAGTCCGTTTTCTCCAAACTCTGCATCAAGACTTCCGTCAGCATTAATTTGAATTACTAAGATTCGATATTTTGTATAATCAGTTGTAGAGCCAACTAAAATGATTTTCCCTTCGGGCGATAAAACAGCATCATAAGCTAGGGCTTCATTATCAAGGTTATACGTAAATGACCCAGAAACTCCAAAGCTTAAGTCCAAAGATCCATTTGGTAGGTATCGCGTAACAACTACCTGAGCTACGTATGTCTCGTTCCAACTCATTCCAATAACTAGAATCTTTTGGTCAGGCTGAACAATAGTTTTTTGATATACATCAATTAGCCCTTTATCCTCAGTTACATACCCTTGTGAATTAAAGCTTAGGTCAAGACTTCCAGGGGCTTGAGCATAAAGTGCGTTATTTAAAAATAGGTTTCCAAAGAAGGTGAATAGAATTACCAATCGAAATAGATTGGAGCAATCGCCTTTAATACGATGAGTGATTGATTTTTTCATTTTTCAGATTCTTTTTTACTTGTTATTTTTTCAAGATTAGTGAGAAGTTTTTTCCAAGCGTCAGCTTCATTTTTCATTGCTTCACGGATAAGTTCTAGTTCATCCATTTCATTTTTAGGAGGATTTGTATCTTCCCTCTCTTCTTTATCTTTCATGGATAATTTTTTTTTGAGGCAAATTTGCAAGAAGCATTTCTAAAGCATATCAAAACTGCTCTTACAAACCCAATACAGTACCGTTTCTAGACCTTACAAATGGCTTACAAGGACAAAATTGAATATTACATTCACCATACATTATTGTATAATGTATTGATTATGAATGATATAGATGAAGGTTAAAAAGAGTCAGATTTGCATCAGAAAATTGACAAGCTGAGTATCCTCACCTTCAAGATTCATCTTTTTACGGAGGCGTGATCTAGCAACAGTGATGCTATTTATAGATTGATATGTGATCGCTGAAATTTCTTTAGTTGATAAATTCAACCTAAGAAAAGCACATAATTTTTTTTCGTTAGCACTTAAGTTAGGAAATTGATCTTGAAGCTTTTTATAGAAATCTGAATGCACTTGAGTGAAGTGAGTTTCAAATTCATCCCAAACATGGGCATCTTGACTAGCTCGTAATTCATGGATAATTTCTTGAATGATTTTTTGATTCTCTAATTTAAAGGCCGATTTCGCTTCAATGAGTTTTTCAGCAATGCTAGATATAAGCTCATTGTTCTTCATCAGAAAGAGAGCTTTCGAGGTTAGTTCTCTGTTTTTAAATTCAAGGTTTTCTTGCAAGGTTATCCGCTCTAATTCAAGCTTTTCGCTTTCGAGCTTCAGCTTTTCTTGTTCAAGTTTGGAATTTCGGACTTTTCCTCTCATCAGAAAAAGCAATAATATTGCAGTTAAGAGGAGAAAGAACAATCCGCCAAGTATTGTATAATTCCTGATTTCTTTGCGATCCTCGATAGCCTTATTGCGCTCCTCTTCTAACTGAGCCATTTTACGTTCTTTCTCTACACTGTAGTCAGATTCAAGTTTTGCCATCTCAATCTTACTATCAGCGCTGAAAACACTATCGCTTAGCTGTTTGAATTCTTTTAACGCTTGAAAAGCTTGTTTATGCCTGCCCAGAGTGTCATTTAAATTTGACAAAGATTCAAGTGAAATAAGCATAGATTCTGCATGTCGAATCTCTTTTCCTAAAGCTAAAGCTTGTTCAAAATAAGACAATGAGGCATTGAAGCGACCTTGCATAATTTGATTTTTCCCGAGGCTGTTTAGGCATTGCGCTTGACCGCGCTTGTCTCCATCATTCTTCCTTATCGCAAGAGATTTTAGGAAATAATGATCGGCTAAATCATAGTCTTTCTTCTCTAGATAACAAATACCAATGTTGTTACTTATTGAACTCTCATAAAGCACATTTTTGTTGACTTCATTAGCCTCGAGAGCATTTTTGTAATATATCAATGCCGTGTCAAAGTCGCCTTGTTGCAAATAGATCCCAGCTATGTTGTTGTATGCTGCAGCTTTTCTTGCTGCCAAATTTGCCTCGCTTTTCTCTGCGTAGAGGTCCTCTAGTATTTTTAAAGCTTCCTCGTAGTGCTTTAAACTTGCTGTGTAATCATGCACTCGGAACTTCAGGGTGCCGATTCTCAGAATAATATTTGCTTCTTGAAGTTTTAATGCTCTATCTTCTAAGTCTTTCTCCCGAAGTGAGTCATTTAGCCTCCTAGCCATTAGGAAATATTCAAACGAAGTGTCCGCATTTCCTAAGGCACTGTATACTTCTCCATTATTAAGATAAACAGCAATTTTAATGGAGTCAGATTTTTCCGACTTTAGACTTGCTTCAGCTTTGAGCCCCCAATAAAGAGCCGAATCTAAGTTTGTATTGACATAATTCTCAGAGAGATTGAGATAAAACTCACTCCAACTTTTATTGCCTTTTATATTATCAGCCCTAAGCCTAGAAGGATAGCTTAATGCGAGTATGCTGAATAAAATTAACGCTGAGGCAAACCGATTAATGAAAATCAAATTCATTCGAGTTTTTCAATCAAGTAAAGCAAATATACATTTGAAACCTTGCAAGATTGATTAATTGATCATTTTTTATAAAGTTAGTTAATAGCCTCATTTATTCCGTCATAAGAACAGATTTCAACTTTTATAGATATCTAGATGGTAGTTACATCAGAAATTTAATAGAACTGATTTTATCCTCTAACTCTTGAGATTGTAGATAAAGAGGATTACGTAAAAAATAGATAATGAATTAATTATATTGTAATTTGTATATATACACATCTCGATTTTATATTTGTATGGTATTAATTAACTTGTATAATGCTATTTCGATTCGTCAGTATTTTAATAATTCTCTTCTGCTTAGGTTGCTCCTTAAAAGCAGATACTTTAAGTGTATTAAGTTTGCTCTCTAGAGCAGAAAGTTTTAAAGGGGAGAATCTCGATTCGATGTTCGCTTTAAGTGCTAAAGCTCTTAGTGTTTCTAATTCAATTGGTTATAAAAGAGGGATTGGACTCTCCAACAAATCAGCTGCTTCGGCACTATATAATAAAAGCGATTACAAAGAAGCTCAAAAACTAGCTTATAGGGCTGTAAGTGAATTAATTCAAGTGGGAATACTTTCAGACGCAGGAAATGCTTTAAACCTATTAGGGTTGATTCATATGTCCCAAGCATCCTATTTTAAAGCAGACTCATCATTTCAAAAATCACTAAAATATTTTTTAAATGCCAATGATCGTTTAGGTATAGCCAAAGCCCATCATAACCTTGGAATTGTATCCTTTTATGAGAACAAAATTGAGAGTAGCGTATCTTACTATCTACAAGCAATGCACGATGCAGAACTTATTGGTAATAATGATATGGTGGCGCAAATCACTACCAATTTGGGACTTGTCTTTTCATCCCAGAGAGATTTTGGAAGAGCTATTTTATATTTAAAAAGGGCATTAAAAAAGTACAGCGGAACTGAAGATAAGAAGGGCTTGTCCAAAACATTTTCCGCATTAGGAACTGCATTCTTTAATCAAGCTTTATACGATAGTTCTAGTTTCTACCACAAAAAAGCCTTAGCCATATCTAATGAACTAAAGGATTTAGGAGGTCGGGCTGAAAGTCTTAATAATTTAGCTGAAATTGAGATTGCACGTGGAAGATATAAAACAGCTATTAATTATCTTATAGAATCTGATTCGCTAAGAACAATCTCTGGCGATGCTTTCGGTTTAGCAATAGTTTTTAAGAATCTTGCTATAGCATATGGGTTTTTGGGGGAAAGGGATATCGCAGAAACCTATTTCGAATCCGCATTAAATGAAGCTAGAACTTTATCAGCAGTTTGGCTCGAAGCAGAAATCCTGTTAATGCGAAGTGATTATTACAAGAACATTGGTAATTACAAAGATGCTCTTCAAGATTATAAGGCGCGTTCAGTAATTAATGATAGTATTTACTTTAATCAGCGTGATAAAACCATCTCAGAACTAGAAGTTCAATATCAAGCTGACAAGGCTCAAATTGAATTAGAATTAAACAAAAGCCATATTGAACTTCTGCAGAAAGACGGAAGGATTCTTATTCTAATATCTAGCTCCGTCATTATTCTATCATTATTAGGAGGGGCTTTTGCACTAACACTCTATAATAGAAATAGAGCAATGTTTAAAAATAGTCTTGCTATTGCTGCAAAAAATCTTGAAATATCAAGAAAGAGCATTGAGCTTGAGGAAAGTTTAAGAAAAGAGGCCGAACAAGCACTACTCATTGCAGGGAATGAACAGGAGCAAATGAAAGCAGAGCTGGATTACAAAAGAAAAGAACTCACACAGATGGCGCTCTATATTAATCAACAATATGAAATTCTTGAATCACTAAAGCAAGAATTAAGTGGATTGAAGTCCGTCGAAGTCCGAAAGCTTGAAAGGGAACTCGACCAGAAATTAAATATCGCTAAACAAAGAGAGGCCTTTGAAATGAATGTGGATTTGATGAATGAAGATTTCTATCATCGATTAGATTTTAATTATCCCCAGCTTACAGAAAACGATAAAAAACTCTGCGCTATGGTTCGCCTTGGATTATCATCAAAAGAAATTGCCTCCATTGTGAATATTAGCCCCAAAATCGTGGATATGAATAGGTATCGATTGCGAAAGAAAATGAACCTCGAGGTCGAAGAAGAGCTTGGCCAGTTTTTAATGAAAATTTAG
>JBBEBC010000051.1:0-5754 GCA_040882555.1 Bacteroidia bacterium | reverse complement strand
GTATCAATGTTTGGGTTCGCCTTATCCACAAACTTTATTTTATCCTTCTTCTTGCTTGTATTCTCTGGCGCTTTCGATGGTATAAGCGTTTTAATAAGATCGACTATTATGCAACTTTTCACGCCCGACGAAATGAGAGGTCGAGTCTCTTCTGTTAACAGTATTTTCATCGGATCTTCAAATGAAATTGGTGCTTTTGAATCAGGATTAGCTGCAAAAATTCTTGGGCTGATTCCTTCTGTAGTGTTTGGCGGGTGTATGACATTAGTTTGCACCGGAGTAGTCGCAAAGCTTTCTCCAAGTTTGAGAAAAATGAACTTGCAAGACCATGTTATCGACCCAAACATGAAATAAACCATCCTTTGTCGTTGACAATGAGTTGAGAAGGTAATCGATAAGATTTGGCCTAGATTTATTTATAAACAATGGGCATTCCCCCCATCTGCTTTGGGTATATTTGTAGTCCGATGGAAACAAATCAAAGCAAAGCTCAGGCTGATAGAAAAAATAGACTTTATCCCAGTACGAATCCTAGTAATTTCGATGTAATGGGGAAGTTACCACCTCAAGCGGTGGATGTTGAAGAAGCTGTTCTTGGAGCGTTGATGCTTGATCGAGATGCCCTTTCGAATGTTATCGATTCACTTAAACCTGAAACTTTTTATAAAGACGCACATCAACGAATATTTGATGTCATTAGAGAATTGTTTTCCTCTTCAAGACCAGTTGATATACTCACGGTAGTTCAGGAACTTAAGAAACGTGGAGAACTAGATTTAGTTGGTGGTCCTACCTATATTACATCGTTAACAAATAGAATTGCGTCAACTGCAAATGTTGAATTCCATACTCGAATTCTTAATCAAAAGCAGATTCAACGTGAGCTAATTACTGTTTCAAGTAAAATTATAAGAGATGCTTACGATGAAAGCACTGATGCGCTTGAATTGTTAGATAATGCCGAGAAAAATCTCTTCGCTGTCGCCGAAGGAAATATCAAAAGGAATTTCTCTAAAATGAGCGATTTTATTTCTGAAGCGAAAAAGCAAATTGAAAAAGCTGGTCAACAGAAAGATGGCTTGAGTGGTATCCCCTCTGGTTTTACAACATTAGATAGATTTACCTCCGGTTGGCAAAAATCTGATTTGGTAGTTCTGGCTGCACGCCCGGGTATGGGTAAAACAGCTTTTGTATTATCACTTGCGAGGAATGCTGCTGTTGGTTTCAAACGTCCAGTGGCTATTTTTTCTCTTGAGATGTCAAGCATCCAGCTGGTGATGAGATTAATATCAGGTGAAGCTGAGCTATCAGGTGATAAACTGAAAAAGGGTAATCTTGAACAACACGAATGGCATCAACTTGATTCAAAAATCAGAGAACTTACTGAAGCTCCTTTATATATTGATGATACTCCCGCCCTATCCATTTTTGAACTTCGTGCGAAAGCAAGAAGGTTAAAAGCCAATCATGATATTCAAATGATTATCATCGATTATCTACAGTTAATGACCGCTGGAGGTGAGAATAAAGGTGGCGGTAACCGAGAACAGGAAATCAGCCAGATCTCTCGTTCGTTAAAAGGTATAGCTAAAGAACTTGAAATCCCTGTTATTGCTCTTTCTCAGTTGAGTCGTAATGTTGAACAAAGAGGAACCTCAAAAGTGCCACAGCTAAGTGATTTACGTGAATCAGGTGCAATTGAGCAAGATGCAGATATGGTACTTTTTATTTATCGCCCAGAATATTATAACATAGCAGAAGATGAAGCTGGTCAATCTACTCACGGCAAAGCCGAGATACATATTGCCAAGCATAGAAATGGTGCCTTAGGTATGGCTCCACTGAGATATATAAATCATTTGGCGAAATTTACAGATCTGGAAGAAAATATGTCATCAGGAACTAATTCTGGTTTGAAGCCAAATTCTTCGTTCGACGAAATGCCAACTATGACTGTAGGTTCAAAAATGAATGAATCTCCTAAAGACAATTGGAATCCTGATAATGTTGATTTTTAATTGAACCTAATCCGAAACAGTTGATTTAAAATAACGTTTACTCCTTAACGTTACTAAACAATGAAAAGATTTATCCTTTTTTGTCTAATTATTTTGCTTGCACATCCTGCAAAATCGGCATCCATTTTAATACCGATGGATGAAAAACAGCAAAACCATCTCAAGGCCTATGGCATTGCTTATTGGATTTTACAAAACGATGTTGAATTGTATTGGTTGCTTAACTACCGGGGCGGAAGCTTCTTAATAGATAACCTGAAGGATGTTGAAAACGAATGTTTGATTCGGGGAGTGTCATTTCAAATTATTGCTAATGCTCAGTCAAATGCTATTCTGCAGGAAATTGCATCGCCTGAAGTAAACATGGACGCTGTTAAACTTGAAAAACCACCAAGAGTCGCAGTGTATTCACCAAAAGATAAACAGCCTTGGGATGATGCCGTTACCCTTGCATTAACCTATGCCGAAATTCCTTACGATGTCGTTTATGACGAAGAAATCATAACTGATAAACTTCCTTTATATGATTGGCTGCATTTGCACCATGAGGATTTTACTGGTCAATATGGACGTTTTTGGTATGCTTACAGAAATCAGACCTGGTACCAAGAAAACCAACGCAATGCTGAAGCTCTTGCCAATAAATTGGGCTTTAAAAAAGTTTCCGAATTAAAATTAGCAGTTGCAAAGAAAATTAGAGATTTCACCGTTGGTGGAGGCTTTCTATTTGCGATGTGTTCTGCCACTGATAGCTATGATATAGCGCTTTCAGCGGATGGTCTTGATATTTGCGAAAGCATGTTCGACGGAGATCCAGCTGATCCAACTGCTCAACAAAAACTAAACTTCGATAATTGTCTTGCATTTCATGACTTCACCTTGAGCATGAATCCAATGGAGTATGAATTCTCCAGTATCGATGCAACAAGAACTCGCCGAATTCCTGAGAAGGAGGATTACTTTGCTTTATTTGAATTTTCTGCGAAATGGGATCCCATTCCCACCATGCTATGTCAGAATCACGAACAAATTATAAAAGGTTTTATGGGACAAACCACAGCCTTTATAAAGAAGAATGTAAAAAGCAGTGTTCTGGTGATGGGTGAAAATAAAGCGGCAGGCGAAGTAAGATATATACATGGTGAATTTGGAAAAGGTACTTGGACCTTCTATGGAGGACATGATCCTGAAGATTATGAGCATAAAGTTGGAGATCCACCGACCGACTTAAATCTTCACCCTAACTCCCCTGGTTACAGGCTAATTTTGAATAACATTCTTTTTCCAGCTGCGAAAAAGAAAAAGCAAAAGACTTAATTCATCTTCGGCATTAATCATTTTATTAAAGTCTGAGCATGGAATGTTTGATATATAAACATTCTAGCAAGTAAAAACATGGATGGCATACAGGAGTTTGCCCAAAAATAGAATTTTATTCCATTGGTTATCAGACAAATAGGATTATCTATTCACTTATTGAGGTTTTTCACCTCCCCACAGGGGGTTATTTTCACGTAGAGCTTAATTTAACCTTATTGATATTTGTACATGTTATTGTAATCGCGCCTAACCCTTGCAATAACAGGTCTTAACCGGTGGTTGTGTTCGCTATTAAGACGGTCCGGCTGCTCAAAACGGACCAACATCCGATTCCCTTATCGGATGGACTTACAATCGGGAAGTTGTTTAATTACGCTTCCCGATTTTTTATGTAATAATTACATTCAAACCCAAATAAACGAACTTTTTATATACAAATGTATTATATTGATTATCATATATTTAAATCATTTTTAATATGATTTCATCATGCACAAAGCAATATTTTTAACAAATAATGCAACTTTTCTTACACAACATTAGTATATTTGTACTCTAACCTTAACCTAATCTAAAAGTGAGTACTTCAAATTTCACAATTCCCTAAGTTTTAAGTTTTGCATGGACTAAATTATTAGTCCTCACATCTTTCGATGTCTATATCGAAAGATGTCCCAATTAGGATTCTACTATCCTGATAAGGAAAACTTTTGCCTCAATTTTAACAATGTAATTAATCCCTAACCAAAACCAAATATGAGAACAAACTACTCTCGAAATCAATCTAAGGATTCAGCCTGGCGAATAAGTTCGTCATTAGCTGTTTTCTTGGTTTTCATGTCGATGCTCTTTTTGAAGGGCTTTGACTTGAACGCTCAAGTTCGTCAACCTACTATGAATGTTGACAAGGTAAAAACAGAAAGAGGAAGAGAAACCCGCTCTGTTTATTCTGCTCCAGACAAATTAATCGTGCCTGACGGTATGACGGCTAGAGACTTTGCCGCCTCTTTGTATGCTTCGCGCAATGGAGAATTGAGAACAAACTCAGATTCGAATCCAGATTTACCTCCAAATACTTCGTGTACAAATTTGGATGTAATTTTTGTACTCGATGAATCAGGCTCAATTAATAGCACAGAAGCAGCCAATGTTGAAATTGGCGCTTTGGCTTTAGCAAATGCGCTTAATAATTCTGGAGCAAGCCTTCGTATTGTTGAATTTGCTACTACCGCAAGTGTTGTAAATTTAGGCGTAACTGCTGTCAACAATACATTTGTGAGCAGATTCTCTAACTACTTAACATCATCGTATAATTCCCAAAGCTATAATCCTGTATCATCTGGAAGCTGTGTTGGTTGGACAAACTGGGAAGATGCTTTAGAAGAAGTTATTGGTTTAGAAGGTGACCTTGTTATCTTTTTCACAGATGGTAATCCAACCGCTTATAATAGAAGCGGAGAATGTGGAGTTAGAACTCCGAATGATGATAACTACAGTGCAAGTGAAGCCTTAGATCGCGCAATTGCAGAAGCAAATATCATTAAGGGACAAGGAAAACATATGTTTACCGTTGGTATTGGCTCTGATCTAAATGTGAATAATATTCAAGACATTTCAGGTGATGATAACTTCGCAGATAATGGAAATATCTTCACGGATGATTATTCTGTAGGAGATTTTGACGATTTAGCTGCTCAGCTTGCTGCCGTTGTAAATGTTATATGCGGAACAGAGCTTGAAATTGAAAAAACGGTTAGTCAATCGGGCGTTTGTAGTGGCGAACAAGTCACTTTTACTATTACAGTAACAAACACAGGCGGTTCTTTTGACTTTAATGCAATTAATGTACGCATTGAAGATGTATTTCCAAATGGATTTTCAAATCTTCAAATTGTAGGACCAGTTCCTGCTGGAGCATCAATTACAGGAAACACACTTACGTATAATGCTGGTAACCTTGCTGCAGATGCATCTGTTTCGATTCAGGTCTCAGCAACTGTAGGAGTTCCTCCTGCAAACTTCAATAACGAAGCAACTGCAATTGCAGATAATGCCAATGAAGTTTCTGACAATGCTAATGTAAGCTCTGGATTCTCAACAGGAATTGATCAGCAAGGTGCATGTGTTTCATATACCTGGATTAATGGTGTTACTTACACCGAGTCTACCAATTCGCCTACATTTTTATTAGAAAACGCTAGCGCTGCTGGTTGTGATTCACTAGTGACTCTTAATTTAACTATTATACCACAGTCAGAAGAGCCACAAACAGCTTGTTACCAAACAGCTACTTTCAACTTAGAAACATGTTCTTGGGATGTAACTGGTGAACAACCAGCACAGCCAACTCTTGCTTGTTATGAAGAAGCTAACTTCAACACTACTTCTTGTCAGTGGGATGTAACTGGTGAACAAC
>JBBEBC010000050.1:32954-35701 GCA_040882555.1 Bacteroidia bacterium | reverse complement strand
GAGATAAAACATACTTAAAAGCCCTGCTTCGAACTTATCGGAGCAGGGCTTTTTGTCGCTTTATATGTTTGAAATTTGAACCGAATCAAAACAAGACTACTTTTACATTGTTACACATGTAACAACGCTAAACCTAAATTTATGAAGAATTTTACCTTATTAATAGCCATATTTATTGGCTTTTTGCAAATTTCTACTGCTCAAACAGTAGCAGAAGTTATTGCCGATAGTCCGGTGCACAACACGCTCGAAACGGCTATTTCTGCAGCTGACTTAAGCAGCACACTCGATAGTCCCGGTTCATTCACTGTATTTGCACCAACAGACGCAGCTTTTCAAGCACTTCCTGAAGGAACAATTCCTTCACTTCTAGCGAATCTCGAAGGTTTGACTAGTTTGCTATTGACACATGTTTTAGGAACGGTTGAAAATTCAGAAGCGCTTTTCGATGGGAGAATTTTAAATTCATTAAGTGGTGAAGATCTTACTGTATCTGTTACAGATGCCGGAATTTTTATAAATGGAGTTCTAGTTTCTTTTGCAAATATTACTGCTACAAACGGTATTGTGCATGTTATAGACGCAGTGCTGTTGAGTAGTCCTGTAGTTCCTCCAATTAACTCTTGTTACCCAAGTAGAGTTTTGTCTTTTGTTCCGAGAAAGCAAAATGATGGCTCTGATATTTCTGAAACAAGGTTAAATCCAAACAATGCACTTGGTATGCCTGAAAATAGCGATGCACCAACCTCTGAAGATAACGTGAACTTTGTCTCATTAGGTTTCGGTGGAGAAATTATACTAGGCTTCGATGCAGCTATTAGAAACGGCGAAGGAGATGATATTATCGTATATGAAACCACGTTCAATAGTGGACCAAACAATGATTGTCGTCGTTGGCCAGAAAGAATTGATGTATTTGCCTCTCAAGATAGCTGCAACTGGGTTTATTTAGGTCGTGAGTGCCAAGATGCATCTTTTGACTTGGGTACTTTATCCTGGGCTAAATACTTAAGAATTAGAGATGTATCCAATCCTAGTGGAGGGTCGTTTTCTAATATTGCAGATGATGGCTATAACCTTGACGGTGTCTCTTGCGTTCATGGAACAATCGACAATCTTGTGATGGATAATCTAGTGGCAGGTTATGCTACTGAAGTAAAAAATTACGAACCTCGTCCAAGAGCAAACGGCACTCCTATTGCTGATTCTAGAGACAATCCTGAAGAGGCTTTAGGCATGCCTCAAAATACAAATGCAGTTAATTTTGTAGCTTTAGGTTTCGGAGGATCAATTGAATTAAAATTCGATTTCGCGATATTTGATGGAGAAGGTTCAGAGCTATCTATTGTTGAAACTTCTTATGGCAACCCTGCTTGTAACTCCTACCCAGAAAGGGCAGCTATTGAAGGATCTCTTGATGGGGAGAATTGGGTTGAATTAACTACTACGCCACTTTGCCATGACGGCTTAGTCGATATCAATAGCGCAGGTGTAATTCATTACATTAGAGTAACAGACCGTTCAGCAGCAAGCTCTTTTAGCGGCTCTGCCGACGGATATGATTTAGATGCAGTTGTTGTACTTAATAGCGGATGTGGTCAGCTAGTTAATGATGAAAATCGCATAGCAGATAATACCTTAACTCCCGATGAAACAAGTTCTTCTTCAGTTTATCCAAACCCATTTAATAGCCTGATAAACCTTGAATTAACTACCGGCGATCAAGATCACACGGCATTGATCGAGATTAGTAATTTCCTTGGTCAGAATTTATCTTCTGAAAGAATTAATGTCGCAATTTCAAGCAAAGTTCTTCATCAAATTAATGCTGAGAAACTATCTAAAGGGATTTATTTAATAACAGTTACCACGAACTCTTCAAAAGAGACTTTCAAGCTTGTTAAGAACTAATTATTATTATTTCTGTTTAAAAGCTGCGACAAACATCGCAGTTTTTTTGCTCTAGATAATTGGTAACACTTCGAAAAACTCTTGATACATGGGAAAAGGTTTGATTTGGTTCAGAAATGACTTGAGGCTTCATGATAATGAAGCACTCCATCGTGCTATTTTAACTAAAAATGAATTATTACCTGTCTACATAAAACAAAGAAAGATATCAAGGGGATTACCTTTTTTGGAAAGGGAAGAATCAAGCTATAAGAGACTGTTTTTAGAAGAAAGCCTATTTGAATTGAATAACTCTTTCAATAAAATCGGTGGCGATTTGCTGATTAAGGAGGGTAATGCTCTGGATTTGATACCAAAACTTTGTCTTAAATACTCTATAGATGAGGTGTTTGCTTCATTTGAATATGCTAATGATGAGCTTAAGGAGCAAGAAGAACTTGGTCAATCTCTTGGATTCTTAGGCATAAAGTTGAGACTGTTTCATACAGGCTCTTTAATTCATCCCGACGATTTGCCTTTTGCTATTGATCAACTACCAGATATTTTTACTGTTTTCAGAAAAAAAGTCGAATCGTTAGCAGTTGTTAGGCCTTCTTTTGCTGATGTTACCAAAGCAGAGTTTGTTGCTCATTCCGAACCTTCTTATATCTTTCAATTTGAAGGTGTGAAATCTCCCTACACGGGAGGAGAACTTGCAGGTCTTGTGAGGGTCGATTATTATATTCATCAAAATCAATTGATAAATGAATATAAGCAAACAAGGAATGGCTTATTAGGGTTGGATTATTCCTCAAAGTTTAGTCCTTGGTTGGCGTTAGGTTGCCTTTCGCCCCGAA
>JBBEBC010000050.1:0-32854 GCA_040882555.1 Bacteroidia bacterium | reverse complement strand
TAGGAGTTGATTGGAGAATGGGAGCGTCTTATTTTGAGAAAATGCTTGTAGATTATGATGTTTACAGCAACTGGGGAAATTGGGCTTATGTTGCTGGAGTTGGAAATGATCCTCGAGAGAACAGGAAGTTTAATCCCGAACGACAAGCAGGAATGTATGATCCTAACAAAGAGTTTATTAATTATTGGGCTAATAAGAGTTGTTAGCTTAGCAGCTGGAAGGCAGCAAAGGCAGAGACCCAAGCAAGAGCTCCCATGTAGATAAATTGAATCAAAGGCCATTTCCAGCTACCTGTTTCCCGATACACAACCGCGATGGTGCTCATGCACTGCATGGCAAAAGCATAGAAAAGAATTAAAGCAAAAGAAGCTGCAACAGTAAAAATGGGTTCTCCAGTCTGATCATGTTTGTCGCGCATCATCTTCATCTTTAGTGTTTCTCCGGTCTCATCAGAGCCATTGGCTCCATAGATTGTTGCCATCGTACCTACAAAAACCTCTCTAGCGGCAAAGGAAGTTACTAAGGCTATACCGATCTTCCAATCAAAACCTAGAGGAGCAATGACTGGCTCAATTGTTCTACCCAAAATGCCGGCATATGAATTTCTAAGCTTCTCTGAAGAAAGTTGATTAGTGGCCTCCTCTATACCGAGTTGCTGAACTAGTTCAGGGTTAGAAAATTTAACTTCAAGCTTTTCAAACCTATCTCCTGGTCCATAAGATGACAAGCCCCACAGTAAGATGGAGATTGCGATAATTACTTTTCCCGCATCGCGAATAAACACCATCACCTTATCTGCCATAGTAAGAGCAACAACCCTCCATTGAGGAATTCGATATACAGGTAACTCCATAATGAAATAAGACCTTTCCTTTGATTTGATAATCCATTTCATCACCATTGCTGTTCCTAGCGCAGCTAAAAAGCCTACTAAATAAAGGCCCATCATGATAAGACCTTTCAAATTGAAAACCCAAACTTCAATATCAGGAACAGCTATGGCGATTAGAAGAGTGTAAACAGGCAATCGAGCCGAGCAACTCATGAGAGGGGTTACAAATATTGTAATCAGTCTTTCTTTCCAATTCTTTATAGTTCTTGCAGACATAATCGCAGGAACAGCACAAGCAACGCCACTTATAAGTGGGATAACCGATTTTCCGTTGATCCCAAACTTCCGCATTACTCGGTCCATTATAAAACTAACTCGAGCCATGTAGCCAGTATCTTCAAGCAAGGCTATAAAAGCGAAGAGAATCGCTATTTGAGGGATGAACATGAAAATGCCGCCCAAGCCTGGTATCACACCTTCGGTCACCAAATCATTTAAAGGACCTGTTGGCATAAGGTTATGAAGACCTTCAGCTATCCTCAGAAAGGCTGTATCTATTAAGTCCATAGGGACTTCAGACCAAGAGAATATGGCTTGGAATATTATAAATAAGATGCTGAGGAAGATGAAAAAACCTCCAATAGGGTGGGTAAAAACGGCATCTAGCTTTAAAGTGAAATTCAAAGCCCTTGTGATTGTGAGTTGATGAAGGCAGTTATCAAGAATGGTTTGTATCATCCCATACCTCCGAAGCGATTCTTCCGATTGTAATAAGTATGGAGTTTTGTCAAACTGTGACAATACCTCTCTTAAATTAGGCAAGGATTTGCCTTCTTTTAATAAGTCGTAGTTAGAAGCGACTAAGGAGGCTTCGTAGGCATTCTCTTTGCCAGTAAGTTTCTTTAACTCAGTGCTAAGTTCTGGGTATTCGTTTTCGGGATTATCAAATATTTTTGGTTCACCAACCTGCTCTTGAAAAAGAGCCTGCTTAAGTTCAAGTACTCCTTTCCTCTCTCTTGCATTTACCGGAATTACCGGAATACCTAATTCAGCAGCAAGTCTAGCGGTATCAAGCTTTAGCTTCGATCGCTCAAGAAGATCAATCATATTTACAGCTAGAACTGTAGGTAAACCAAGGTCAATTACCTGTAAACAAAGCAATAAGGATCGTTTCAAGTTTGAAGCATCAGCTACAATTATCACCTTATCAGGATAATCTTCATTATCGTGTTCGGTGATTACCTTGAAAGTTTCAAGTTCATCAAGTGATTTTGGAAAAAGACAATAAGTTCCTGGAAGATCAACAAAGTTGATGGTTTGCCTTGTATTACTCTTTGGGTTAAAGATTCTTACTTTGCCCGAATGCTTTTCAACAGTAACTCCGGGGAAATTGCCTGTTTTTTGATTTAAGCCGGTGAGTGCATTAAATAATGTGGATTTACCACTATTTGGGTTTCCTACAAGAGCTACATTCATCGCCTTATCCGCCATTTTTATTCACTTTCCAGTAAGACTGTTGTGGCTTCATTTTTCCTTATGCTAATTAAGGAGCCTGAACATGCAAAAGCAATAGGATCTCCAAGGGGTGCCTTCCTGATCATAGTAACCTGAACCCCTGGAATGCATCCTAACTCAATGAGTTTCAATGAAATTTCTTCGTCAGAGAACGCACGAATAATCCCTGATTTTCCGACTTTTAATGAGGATAGATCTGCTGACATTTAGCTTGTTTAGAATGATTCTAATTTAAGTGCTAAAGTACAAACAAGTCTTAGAACTGATGGTTCAATTTAATGTTTTGATGAAATTAAGTCAAAGAATTGAAGTGGATACTCAAATTAGACCCTGCAAATCTGTCAATTGCTTGTTGAGTTGATGTTGCAATCCTTTTTGCCCGCTTATGGTCGGGGCAGTCGCACTTTTTTTTGAAAAGAGAACAAGAACTTAATACAATGAGGCAAAAGAATATGCCAAGGAAAACTTTAATTTTCATCATTAGCAGAACGTGATAAATCATGAATTCGTTTCAACGTTGTAAGACTTTGAATGCAATATTTCTTCCTAGATCGGTTGTAAATGCCAAACGGCCCCAAATACTTGCCAAACTTTCTAGAGCCGACTCCATTTCAATTCCTCCGATATCGAAAGGCCGAAATCCTGCATCAGTGGCAAGTTGCATAACTTTTTCCTTGTCTGAATTGTGTTGTCCACAAATAAAAAGATCGGCACATTCATCGCCATACACTGGGTTATCCATATTTTCTGCTCCAATCATATTAAAAGCTTTTACAATATGATCGCTCCCGCATGCGGCAAGTATCGCTTCTGAAGTTTTATAAAAGCCTTGCGGCTTATTGAATACTGCATTCATTGCATCAATTATTACTTTACCATCTAAATTTCCTAATTGGTCAACTACATCAAAGGTAACATCGGCCGGAACGGCTAATAAAACGATTTCGGCTTTTTGTGCTGCCACCTCTGGAGCATGAGCGGAAATAAGATCTTCATTTAAAAGAACTAGACTTCTTACCCCTTTGCTTAGAGGATTTCTGGTTCCTAAAAAAATGCGATGTCCTTTTCTCATCCATGCTTTTGCTAAACCACCTCCAATATTTCCTGTTCCGATAACTGCAATATTCATCACATAAAATTTTGACTAATTTACGTAATGAAAGCACATATGGTACGGAGTCTTTTTTAGCTTTGCATCATGCTTAGAGGCTTTTTACTATTAATTTCAGTGTTGTTAGGGTTATCATCCTTCTCCCAAAGTAATAATATGGGAATAGGAACGGTGACCCCTCACCCAAGTGCTAAACTGGATGTTGAATCATCAGAGCAAGGCTTTCTAAGCCCACGAATGACATCCGAACAACGAGAGGCAATTGACAATCCTGCGACAGGCTTATTAGTGTATGATATTGGCGACTCTGCCTTTTGGTTTTATTCTGGAATTGCATGGCAAAGTTTAGAAACAGAGCCACCAATAATCCCTGAAATTCCAGTAGATTATTTGTTCTCTAATCTTTCTCAAAGTGGTTTAGCGGGAGCTGGACCAACGATACTTGGGTCTAATTTAATTCCTTCTTCAGCGACTGATCTAGATGGACGATGGCTTGATTTTCATGCATTTGGAACAATTTCAAGTGACTCTTCTTCCATTATTTTTAGATTCGAGGGCAATGACCTAATCTTTCCGCTCACCAATCAAGGAGATTGGGAGGCGAAAATTAGAGTTTACCGAGAAAGCTCCTTAAGCATGAAAATTAGTGGTACGCTCACCGTGGGTACTTATTGCATAACAAGAAATTCCAGTGTAGCACATAATTTTGATGGAGATATGCTTTTTCAGATTTTATGTAGCCAAGATCCAGTTATTTTAAATGGAGTTGGGCTGGAAGGCTATTCAATCAGCAGAGTTAATTAGAGCTTAATTCCCATAACTTCTTCAACCCATCCTTTGCCCCAGTTTTCCATTTCTTCGCTTGACCATAATCCAGGGTAAAAAATTCTTTTTTGAAATCTTGGAGGAAGGTATTTTTGCCAATTTGTTCCACCTGTTGCGCGAATATCTTCGGGGTCTTTTTGGAGATATTTAACTGCACTTTTATAATGGGAAAGTGGCCAATTTACATTTACCAAGAGATCAAGTTCTCTTAAAATATACTTTAATGAAGATGCATCTTCACCATTTTGCTCCAATAGGCGGTATTTGAAATAAAGATTCCTTTTAACATTACTTTCAGCCAAAGAGATCAAGCTTTCACTATATTTTCTTTCAAATTGCTCAAGTGTTAGGGTCTTTTTTCCTGTGGCAAGTTCGGTGGCTCCTGCTTTCCAATAAATAAAATTAAACTGCTCTCGAAGTGTTCCTGGATTTTCTTCAAACGGAGCTCTATGGTTTTTATCTACCAGATGAATGAAATCAGTTGCGTAGATTTCTATCATTCGGTACTGAGCACTTTGAAAGCCAGAAGCGGGCAAAAGAGACATTCTGAATTTAAGAAATTGATCTCTTTCCATTCCATCAACCATTACTTCAAAGGATTGGGTGAGATTTGCGAAATATCTGTTTACCCTTTTAACTCGGGTAGTTAGATATTTCAAATCAGCATCTTCTTTTGAAGCAATTTGTTCAAGCTCGTGCAAGCTTAATTTAAAGAACAGCTCTGTGATCTGGTGATACATGATGAAGATTTCTTCATCGGGAAAACTGGTTCTAGGGTTTTGGAGGCTTAATAAAGTATCGAGGTGTATATAATCCCAATAGGTTAGGTAATCGGCATAAAGCAATCCATCTAGATAAGAAACTAGGTCCTGACCCATGACGGCATATTTCTCTTGCAGCTTTTTAACCTTATTAAGAATTTCTTCAGATAACTCCATGATGTTAAGTTTGATTTGAGGTGGAACAAACTTAAGAAATACTTTCGGCGACGTCAGAAAGATATTCAAGTAACCATACTTACTTTTCTAATGCTAGAGGATGCGCTAAATTGCTGAAGCCCTTAAGATCCATTTTTATGGAACCTACAAGAACATCCGCCTGAAGGCGAACAGGAACTCTGTTAAAGTCATCACTTACCCATAAAGTTAAATCTTCTTCTTCTTCAAAGACCCTTCCTTTCTGAATAATTGGTCTTAATTTAAGGCACCTTATTTTACCTGCTTTGGTTTTAAGGGTTTCTCTGCCAATTAATTTAACCTGCATTGGGAATACTTCTTCGTCAAAGAATGTTTGAACGGTAACAACGTCTCCAATCTTAACTCCTGTTAAATTCATACTTCTAGCAAAGTAGAAAAAGGAGATCATATCATGAGTTGAGTGGGGTAATTCAAATACGGAACCTTCGGTGCTTCTTCCCTTATCTGTTCCGCTCCGCTTTACATTTACTGTATTGCTTTGGTGATTAAACCGATAATCTTGATTTATTATGAAACCGCCTTCGTCTACCCTTCTTAAGAAGAGCTGGGGAAGCAGGCTTTCTTCATCCATCCAGGAATCATACCTGTCTCTTACTTTGAAAAACCAGTCAAATGCACTTTTTGTGTTACCTGTTCCGACGACATGAAAGGTTGGGCGGTTAGCAAATTTCAAAGAATCCTGAGTTACAGCTATCGTTGCTTCGCCAGCATCGACAAAACCATAGTGAACTCTGTAAGTTAGGACTTCCCCTCTTTTAAAGGCTTTTATTTTAGAAATCTTGTTGCTTTGAGCCAGACCAGTATTTAGAATAATCAAGCTCAAAAGAAATAAAGCGGTCCGCATAATCAATCGTTTGATTCCAAATTATTCAAACCCTGTGCCAGTGAAATTATTGCTCTTCAGTTTTTAATTTCGTAAGCACTAAACTCATTTAAAATGACATTTTTCAAAAGAGTGATTATCTGATTCATATCTTGGTTTATTCCTGTTTCCTGACGAATTGAGCTAACGTCTTTATCATCAATTCCGCAAGGGATAATATTCTTGAAATAGGATAAATCATTATTGACATTGAGAGCTATGCCGTGCATCGTAACCCAACGGCTGCACTTAACTCCCATAGCACAAATCTTTCTAGCAGTCTCCTTTTCTGGGTCGATCCAAACTCCTGTGAATCCAGGATACCGACCGGATTCTATTCTAAGGTCCTTTAAAAGTTTGATAACTGCCTCTTCTAAGGTTCTGAGATAAAGGTGAATGTCGGTGAAGAAGTTTTCGAGATCAAAAATTGGATATACAACAAGTTGACCAGGTCCATGATGGGTTATATCTCCTCCCCGATTAATTTTGAAGAACTCAATATTCTTGTGCTTTAGTTCATTTTCAGTAAGCAAGAGGTTATCCATCGATCCGCTTTTGCCGAGCGTGTAAACAGGTGGATGTTCGCAAAATATGAGATAATTGTTTGTAGGAGTATCTTCTTCATTTCTGCGGTTTTGAAGTTTTTGCTCCACAAGTTGAGCAAAGATTTGCTCTTGCTTTTCCCAAGCTTCCTTAAAGGGAATAAGTCCCCAATTAAGAATTTCAATTCCTTTTTGCGTTTCCTTGTATGTCATTCTAATTGCGACAGCTCCGATTTTAGCTGATTAATCACATTGATTTCAACAGCATCAACATTTCTTTCTTCGGATGCAAACCAGGAAATCCAATCGCCAAGATGAATCCACCAAATACATCTTTGCAGATGAGAACGTCCTTTAGATTCAATAACAATCGTGCGACCAGCTAGTTTATAGACTATCGATTTTACAATATCCATTCTTCTCGCAGTGCGATAATACTCGTCAGAATTTCTAAGAAAAATTGCAGCAATAGAGGGGGCTTTATCAACCCAGCCAACCAATTCATTATGATTCATTTCGGGAATTACATGATGCCAACAAAGCATTTTGGCATTCTCATTCAACTGCTGTCTAAATCTGATAGCGATGCCTTCATAACCATTACTGGTATAAATAACAGGCAGACTGTAAGATATAGAACCTGCAATAGCTTCTGCTTCAGCCTTAATGCTTGTTTGGTTGTTTTCGATAAGGAGAGCTGATAGATCTAGTTCATTAATTAATCCCGATGCTAACCCATGGTGCTGCATAATACCGCAAATCTGCACAAGTGAATATCCTAAGCAAGCGCGAGGAGGGTTTCCTCCGGGGATTTTGATAAAAGGCAGGCTTTTTTCTTTAGCTATATCAAGCACTTCCCCTCCAGAGGTGATACATGTTATCATGCAATCTCTTTCACAAGCCTCCTTCATTGCATGGAGTGTTTCTTCTGTATTCCCTGAATAAGATGAAACTATAACAAGAGTATGTTTTTTTGCCCATGCCGGAATTGAATAGTCTTTTGAAACAACCACTGGAACAGGAGATTGAGACGCAACTAATTCTGAAACGATATTTCCACCAATGCCCGAACCGCCTAAACCTGTAATGAGAACAGAATGAATTTCTCTTTCTGCTTTTGGCAGTTTGGCTTCACTGTAAATTTTTAAGGCCTCTTTTAGTTGGTTTGGGAATCCTGCTATTAAATCTTTCATCTAGTAATTGAAGTATGATTCGGCTAAAATACACTTGTTTAACAAATGCTGATTGTTTGGTTTGATTTAGGATACAGAGAATACAAATTTATATTGCTGATTATCAGAATTCTAAATTTAATACCTAGCGCATGTGTAACAATAGACATCATAAACGGCACTTACCTGCAAAAGAAATTAAATAACGATAATTATGAAAAGCCTATTAATTCTTCCTTTAGCTCTAATATTATCAATGAGCGCTTCGGCAGCTTCATTGGACGGCAAGACTAAAAATCAAACATATTCAGGAACCCTAAGTGAAATCAAACATATCTTCAAAAACAATAAAAGTTTACTTAATAATGAAACTCCTTCAAAATCTGGAAGTGCGGTGGTTCTAATTGAGATAGATTCTTTAGGAAATGCCAAGGTTATTGAAAGTAACGCAAGTTCTGATGAGATGATTCAATATGTAGAAAGGAAAATTAGTAGTAAAGATTTTAGGAATGTTAAAAATGAGACCATTAGGCTAGTTATTGATTTTAGAAAATAGTATTACCCTTTAGTTCTTTATATCTACGTTAGCCGCATTCATTTATGAATGCGGCTTTTTTTATCACTACAATTAGGGATTGCAACTGCAACAAGGGTTTATGAATTTTAGACACACACTTTATTACGCTGCTATGAACAAGTTTATTCTTGCTTTCTTGCTTATATATTCCTTCAATCTTAATTCTCAGATTGTTGAGGTTTGGAAAGAGCACCGACCTTATGGGGTGTATTTCGATTATTCTGAAATGAAAATTGTCGGTTCCAATATTTTTATTCACTCAGTCACTGAATTAGCAAACTCGCATCAATATGCTCAATCGATAACTACAAATGGTGAAGAAAATTGGTTTACTACTCACGATCAATTAAATGAATGTTTTGAATGTGGTTTTGCAAGCGTAGAAGAGGCGGCGATAAATAGTTCAGGCGAAGCCTTTGCAGTCGGTCAACAAAATGCATTTCCATATTCGGGTCGATATTATAGTAAAACAAGCGCGACTGGTGAAATAGACTTCGCCAATGAATTCCTAACAAATCCTTGGGCATCAGGTTTTGAAGGGGTTAGTCTTTCTGCTGATGAATCATATTTATTCGCCTCGGGATATCAGTTTACTCAAGAGAATGATGGACTTGGATCTCATCTTTATAAGCTTGGCCTCGATGGACAAATTATACAAGCACAGTTTCTCGGAAATCAATTTGCCTCAATAAATAAGTTTGTAGTCAATTCAAGCGATCAAATTTTTTGCAATATTTCAGATACAGATACATTGAAGTATGCACGCTTTGATAGCGATTTGCAAATAAATTGGACTAGGAATATTCCCGTGCCCGGATATACTAGTACTTCAGGATATATCAAACCTCTTTTGTTTAGTAATGGAGATGTTCTCTTTGTTGATTACATGTATCTTATTGATAATAATAGCATTACCAAACTTCACTTAACTCGAATTTCTCCTTCAGGCGAAATAATTTGGGAGACGATTCGTGATATGGCGAATGCAGATCAATTTAGTTTTTTTTATAAGGACTTTAAAATAGATGCATTTGACAACGTTTTTTGCTATTTCGTTAGGCGATTTATTATTGGAGGAGGTGGAGGCATAGCAGCAGAAGAACAAACTACGTTGTCTAGAGGAGGAAAAGGAGGCGAGACCCAAATTCGTCCAGCCTTATTAAAGTTTAATGACCAAGGCGAGTATCAATGGACTTATATTGAGCCAGGTAACACTGATATCGAGTTTAGCACTGTTTATCCAGGCCATGTAATAACAGATGAAGAAGGTTATTCAATAATTTCTTGCAATGAAAGCGCCTTTGAAACTGGAGGAGTAACATATACCGTGTTGCGCCCGTCAGGAGTTGTAGAAACAAGTATTTACGTGGATGATTTGAATGAGGGCAGTTGTAATGAAATGGTATATGGAGGTAATCGAACTTTTTATTCTCATACCTTAGGATTAAATCCTGAAAATTTAAATGAATCTCATTGGGTTGTAGCTCGCTATCAATATGATATTACAACGAATGTTAGTTCGCTTGATTCAGCTCCATCATTTAGCTTATTCCCTAACCCAGCGAGTGAATTTGTAATTATCGAAGCGGAACAAAAAACCAATCAAAAATACTATAGTCTTTCAGACTTAAGTGGCAGATTGATTTCTGTAACACCAATTAGCCAATCTGGTCAAACTAAAATTTCAATTGAAGGTATAAGTCCGGGAATATATTTCATTTCAAATGGACTTAACACAATTCACCTGATTGCCCAATAAAATTATTGTGATTGTGATTTTTACGCATCGGTTCGTGGTAGGCCGGTGCGTTTTTTTTGCTCATTTTCGAAAAATCAAGTTGTTTTATTGAGCCATTAGGTGTCTTATATTCTGATAATCAAGAGGTTTAAATTAGATTTCAATTTTATCTTTTCATGTTATTAGAATTCTTAGTTTTGCATCGCGATTTAAGACCCTGAAATTCATGGCCAGAATCTTCTGTTCTACTGCTATTTTTAAGACAATGCGAATTATAATACTTGGCGTTTTCCTGTTAAGCACGTTTAATTTGTTAGCCACTAACAGTCCTGAGGAAAATTCAGTTACTACTGAAACTCAATCAGAGGCCGAGCATAGCAAATCATTTGATCCTGGTCATATGATTACAGAACATATTGCTGATGCTCACGATTGGCACCTTTGGGGTCATACTCATGTTCCTCTTCCGGTTATTCTATACACTGATAAAGGGCTTGAGGTGTTTTCTTCTTCAAATTTCAGAAATCACGAAACTCACAGTTTGCAGGCATATGCTGGCAAACATTACACTTACGTCTTAGAAGAAGAAGTGGTTCATGCAGTAAATGGCGGCTTAGTAGACTCAAGTGTATCAATTGTTGATTTATCAATCACGAAGAATGTTTTAACTATATTTTTTGTTTGCTTGCTTATGTTATATATATTCATATCAGTAGCAAGAGCGTACAAGAAGAATCCTGGCAAAGCACCCAAGGGGCTTCAAAGCTTTATGGAACCTTTGATAGTTTTTGTTCGTGATGATATAGCAAGGCCAAATATTGGTAAGAAGTATGAGCGTTTCATGCCTTACCTACTTACTGTTTTCTTTTTTATCTGGATAGCTAATTTATTAGGATTGGTTCCGGTATTACCAGGAGGTGCTAATTTGACTGGTAACATTGCAATTACCTTAACTTTAGCAGCCTTTACATTTATAATAACCACAATAAATGGTAACAAACATTATTGGGGACACATTTTTGCGATGCCTGGAGTTCCGGGATGGGTTTTAATTATTTTAACTCCTATTGAAATTTTGGGGTTATTTTTAAGGCCATTCGTTTTGATGATTCGACTTTTTGCGAATATCACCGCGGGTCACATCATTGCATTAGCATTCTTTTCATTGATTTTCATTTTTGGAAATGGAGGAGAAAGTGTTGGAGCAGGTTTGGGTGTGGGAGTTGCAAGTTGGGCATTCACTGTATTTATGATGTTTCTTGAATTGCTTGTTGCATTTCTTCAGGCATTCGTATTTACACTTTTATCGGCAGTTTACATTGGTTCAGCAGTAGAAGAAGCACATCATGATAATCATGTTGAGCATCATCCTGAGGCTGAAACTCAAATGATAGTATAATTCAATTTTTAAACCTCTAATTTTAATATATCATGACTTCAATTCTTCTGGATGGTACGCTTGGACTAGGATACGGACTTGCAGCTTTAGGAGCTGGAATGGCCGCTGTCGGAGCTGGAATCGGAATCGGTTTGATAGGTGGAAACGCTCTTCAAGCAATCGCTCGTCAGCCTGAGGCTGCTGGTGATATCCGTGCCAACATGATTCTTACAGCTGCTCTTGTGGAAGGTGCTGCCTTCTTTGCAATGGTTGTTGGTCTGCTTGTGACTTTCAAGTCGTAATCAGATTCGAGGATTTATAGCCTGTCGGAGGCGGTTGGCTTTCCGACAGGTTATTTAAAAAGATAAACAATTGTTTTAACGCATATGAAATTAGTAACACCCGATCTTGGACTGGTCATTTGGATGACCCTTACCTTTCTAACGGTTCTTTTTCTTCTAAGCAAGTTTGCCTGGAAGCCAATTCTTAAAATGATTGGAGAACGTGAGAAAACTATTGAGGATGCTTTATTAAGCGCTGAAAAAGCTAAGCAAGAAATGGCTAAGCTTACTGCTAATAATGAGTTGCTTATTAAAGAAGCTCAGGCAGAAAGAGATGCTTTATTGAAGATAGCTAGAGATACAAAAGACCAAATTATTAACGAAGCAAGAGATAAAGCTAGTAAGGAAGCTGAACGACTTATTGAAGTTGCTCGTGAGACAATTAATAATGAACGTCAGAAAGCCATAACTGAAATAAAGAATCAAGTAGCAACACTTTCTTTAGATGTTGCTGAGAAGCTAGTTAGGAAAGAACTTTCTTCTATTGATAAGCAAAGAGAATTAGCTGAATCATTAGTAGCTGACGCGAAACTTAATTAATACTTAGGCAATGCATCAAACTAGAGCCGGAATACGATACGCCAAGTCAATCTTTAAACTTGCAATTGACCGCAAGGAGCTTGACACTGTTAGTAAGGACATGCATTTGCTAAATCAGACTATTTCTGAGAATCGTGGTCTTGAGAATTTGTTGAATAGCCCAATTATCAAATCAGATAAGAAAGGCGAAATACTTCACGAGATTTTTGATAATAAGCTTGGGAAGACGACAAGTGCATTTTTAGATCTTCTTGTGAAAAAGCGTCGTGAGATGCATATTCCGCAGATTGCGCGTCAGTTTGTTCTGTTATATCTTGAAAATAATAATATTGAGGAAGCGGTGCTAACTACACCATTCCCAATTGATGACAAATTCAGAAAGCAGATTACTGAGCTCATTTTGAAGTATAGTACAAATGAATCTGTTGAGCTAGAAGAGAAAATTAATCCTGATTTAATAGGAGGCTTTCTGCTTCGTTTTGGTGATAAGCAGTTCGACGCAACCATTCTTAGAGAGATAGAGGATCTTAGAAAAGAATTTGATAAAAACCTTTACGTAAAAAGTATTTGAATACCTGTGGCATAAGTCACACCATAAAAAAAAACAATGGCTGAAATCAAACCCGCAGAAGTATCTGCAATTCTGAAGCAACAATTGAGCGGTTTTACTACCGAAGTTCAATTAGAGGAAGTTGGTACTGTTCTCCAGGTAGGAGACGGTATTGCCCGTATTTATGGCTTGAATAATGTTCAAGCCGGAGAATTGATAGAGTTCAATTCAGGACTTAGAGGCATCGTTCTAAACCTTGAAGAAGATAATGTAGGAGCAGTATTGCTTGGAAACTCAAATGATATCAAAGAAGGTGATATTGTAAAAAGAACAGGTAAGATTGCTTCCATTCAGGTTGGAGAAGGTTTACTTGGAAGGGTTGTTAATACTATTGGAGAACCAATAGATGGCAAAGGTCCTATCCCGGGAGAGTTATTAGAAATGCCATTAGAGCGTAAAGCTCCAGGGGTTATTTTCCGTCAGCCAGTAACAGAACCACTTCAGACAGGTATTAAAGCAATTGATGCGATGATTCCTATCGGTAGAGGTCAGCGTGAGTTGGTGATTGGTGACCGTCAAACAGGTAAAACGGCAGTTTGTATTGATACAATTATCAATCAGCGTGAGTTTTATGAGGCAGGTGAGCCAGTTTTCTGTGTATATGTTGCCATTGGACAGAAAGGTTCTACAGTTGCAAATATCGTTAAGACACTTGAAGAGAACGGTGCTATGGCCTACACAGTAATTGTAGCGGCAACAGCGTCAGACCCTGCTCCAATGCAGTTCTATGCTCCTTTTGCGGGTGTAGCAATTGGAGAATATTTCCGTGATACAGGTCGCCCGGCACTTATTGTTTATGATGATCTATCTAAGCAGGCTGTTGCTTATCGCGAAGTATCTTTACTTCTTCGTCGTCCACCAGGACGTGAAGCATATCCTGGTGACGTATTCTATCTTCACAGCCGTCTTTTGGAGAGAGCTGCAAAGATTAATGCATCAGATGATATTGCAAGAAAAATGAATGATTTACCTCCATCATTGGTTGGTAGAGTAAAAGGAGGAGGTTCTTTAACGGCACTTCCTATTATTGAAACTCAGGCGGGTGACGTTTCTGCATATATTCCAACAAACGTTATTTCGATTACAGATGGACAGATTTTCCTAGAGTCGAACTTGTTCAACGCAGGTGTTCGTCCAGCTATTAACGTAGGTATTTCTGTAAGTCGCGTTGGTGGTAACGCTCAGATAAAGTCGATGAAGAAAGTTGCTGGTACTTTGAAGCTTGATCAAGCTCAATATCGTGAACTAGAGGCATTCTCTAAATTTGGGTCTGACTTAGATGCTGCAACCAAATCTGTCCTTGATAAAGGATCAAGAAATGTGGAAATTCTTAAACAGCCTCAGTATACTCCATTTAAAGTTGAAGATCAGGTAGCAATTATCTATGCTGGAGTAAAAGGACTTTTACGTCAGGTTCCGATTAGTAAGGTGAAAGAGTTCGAAAGAGATTATTTATCTGTTTTGAATGCTCAGCATAAGGATACACTTGCAGGTTTGAAGGCAGGAAAGTTTACTGATGAATTAACTAATGTTCTTGAAAAAGTAGCGAGAGATTTAGCTTCACGTTACAATTAATAAAAGATAAATAGACAGGCGATATGGCCAATCTGAAAGAAGTTCGTAATAGGATTACCTCTGTAACCTCAACCATGCAGATTACAAGTGCCATGAAAATGGTATCTGCTGCAAAACTTCGTCGTGCTCAGGATGCAATTGTTCAAATGCGTCCATATGCGAATAAGTTGAAGGATATTCTTTCAAACTTGAGCAGTAGCATTGATTCTTCAGAAGGAGGCTCATTTACAACACAACGTGAGCTAGGTAACGTACTTATTGTTATGATTACCTCAAACAGAGGCTTGGCTGGGGCATTTAATACGAATGTGATTAAAGCTACCAATAGCCTCATTGCACGCAAGTATGGTAATCAATTCAAGGCAGGGAAAGTTAAGTTTATGAGTGTTGGAAAGAAAGCCTCCGATTATGTAAACAGAAACAAATATCCTCTGTATTCAAGTGAGAATGCGGTTTACGATTCATTGAACTTTGAATCGGTATCTGCTATTGCACAAAAGATCATGGATGCTTATTCATCTAAAGAATTTGACAGAGTTGAACTTGTATACAATGCTTTCAGGAATGCTGCAGTGCAGATTCCAACAGTAGAGCAATATTTGCCAGTTCTTCCTCCGGAGCAGAGTGAATCAAAAGCAAAAAAATCTATTGACTATATCTTTGCTCCAAGCAAAGAGGAGATTATAGCAGAATTGATTCCTAAATCACTTAAGATTCAAATTTATAAAGCTGTGCTTGATTCGCATGCTGCAGAGCATGGAGCAAGGATGACAGCAATGAATAAAGCGACTGATAATGCTAGAGATTTGATTAAGGAGCTTAAATTGAGCTATAACAAAGCTCGCCAGGCAGCAATTACTAATGAAATCCTTGAGATTGTTGGTGGTGCTGAGGCATTGGAAGGATAATCAAGAGAAAATACCTTTTATAAACCCGCATTTTCCTTTGGAGAATGCGGGTTTTACTTTACACGGCATTCCTGCTTTTCATTAGAGCAAAGGTGATTGTTAAGCTGTTTAGTTTTCAGGAAAGTTTTGCGGCAACGATTGAACGGATTAGCCCGCAGTGCCGATAGCAATTGGCACAATTGCTTAAGGTAAGAAGTCTATTTGCAGGCTGCCTATCGGCACGAGGACTATGAGTGAAAGCGTGACCCCGATATGCATCGGGGAGCCGCCCAAAGAAGCATTAAATTAATTGTCCTTTAGGCTTTCTTCAAAAGATTCAATACTCATTGCATCTTTGATGTCATGCTCACCGATGCTGATTCTGCGCAGAGAGGAAAGGTACGCCCCTGATTGCAAGGCGATTCCGAAATCACGAGCCAAAGAGCGAATGTAGGTTCCTTTGGTGCATGCCACTATAAAATCGACTTCGGGCATTTCAACGCGGGTGATTTGAAAATCAGATATTTCGATAGGTGCTTTTCTCATTTTAACGTCCTCACCACGACGAGCTTTTTGGTAAGCGCGAGCACCATCAATCTTCTTAGCGGAGAAAACAGGAGGTTCCTGATCGTGGGTTCCTATAAAACCAGAAGCTACTTTTAGAATCATCTCCTTGGTAATGTGTTCAATAGGATGAGTTTCTGAAACTTCCTTCTCGAGATCAAAAGAGAGTGTGCTTCCTCCCAGAGTGAACGTACCAGAATAGGCCTTGGGTAAGCCTTGAAAGGACTCAATTTGCTTAGTCATTTTGCCAGTGCAAACAAGCATAAGTCCTGTTGCTAAAGGATCTAGTGTGCCAGCGTGACCAACTTTGAGGCTTCTTCTTTTTAGTTTGTACTGCCTCTCAACAATGATTCTAACCTTATTTACGAGGTCGAAGGATGTCCAGCCGAGTGGTTTATCAAGAAGTAAAAGTTTGCCTTCGTGAAAAGGGCTTAATGCTTCGTTCATACAATGGAAAGATCTATTCCCAATGCGAGTAGGATTAGAATGGTTGCACCTGCAATGATTCGGTACCAGCCAAAAAGCTTAAAACCATATTTGGTGAGGAATGAAATAAAGAATTTAATGGCAAGCATGGCTACAATAAAAGCGATGAGGTTGCCAAAAAGAAGGATGTCAAGTTCAGAAGTGATAACTTCAAGACCTCCATCCTGGAGAATCACTTTTAGAAGTTTGTATCCTGTAGCAGCTGCCATTGTTGGAACGGCGAGAAAGAAGGAGAATTCAGCGGCTGTTTTGCGAGAAAGATTTTGTGTCATACCACCAATGATGGTAGCAGCTGACCTTGAAACCCCTGGAATCATTGCTATGCATTGATAGAGGCCAATCATAAAAGCGGAACGGTTATCGACTTGTTTTTCGGAAGTTTCTGTATCGAAAAAGCGGTCAACAAAAATGAGAACAATGCCACCCAGAAGCAAAGAAATTGCAACAACTAGTGGGCTTTCAAGGAGTTCGTCAATAAGATCGCCAGCTAACAGACCAATTACTGCAGCAGGAATAAAAGCTATAAGCAGCTTGGTGTAAAAAGAGAAGGATTGAAGAAAGCGTTTCCAGTAAAGTGCTAGTACAGAGATGATTGCTCCAAACTGAATGTTTATAGTAAATAGTTTAACGAAATCGCTGGATTCAATTCCAAGAATGGCCTGGGTAATAATCATGTGACCTGTTGAAGAAACAGGCAGAAACTCAGTAAGGCCTTCTACAACGGCGATGACGAAGGCTTGAAACCATGTCATCTGATATTATTTTTTTGGTTTGTAGAGTATTGCAACAATTTCTATCACGAAGCCCAGAAGCACAAGGATAGGGGCAAGGGTGATTCTTCGGAATGAGAAAATCTCTGGATTGAAAACGTTGGGATCTTCAGATCCGCCGCCAACCATAAGCAGGAAGCCGACGAGAATAACAACTATTCCGACAATAAGTATTTTATAATTTGTTGGTCCAAAAGCGAAGCCTTTGGTTTCTGTGGTTTTTTCTGTGCTCATAATGAATTAGTACAGAGAATCTGTTTTAAGATTCAGGTATTTACGAATTGCAAAGAAAGTACAAATCCAGGATAAAAATACACCACCTAGGATGATTGCTCCAGCGAGGATGCCTAGAAGTCTGAGATCGCGCATTTCTCTAAGTTCAGGAATTTCTTTTTCACCAAAATAAACAGTAACGGCGATTAAGAGAACAGCGATTAAGCCACCTAGAAAACCTTGCATTAGTCCCGAAACAACGTAAGGTCTGCGAATGAAACCTCTTGTTGCGCCCACAAGTTGCATTGTGCGTATGATGAATCTTTTAGAATACATCGCTAATCTAATAGTGTTGTTGATTAGAGTAACAGCGATGAAAGTTAGAATAACTGAAAAGGCAAGAAAGAACCAGCTTAGCTTTTTCATGTTATCTACGATTTTGCCTATTAGGTTTCTAGGGTAATCGATTTGGGCAACTATTGGGTTTGCCATCCACTCAGTTTCAAGACGCTGAAAATCTTCTTCCTCAGTGAAGGAATTATTAAATCGTATGTCTAGTGATGCAGGTAGTGGGTTATAGCCTAAAAACTCAACGAAATCTTCCCCAAGATCTTTCTGGAAACTTTCAGCAGCTTCGGCTCTTGTTATGAACGTGGTTGATTTGATGTATTCACGGGCATCGAGTTCAGATTTGAACTTAAGGATGCTAGCATCATCTACGGAGTCACGAAAGAACACAGATACAGTGAAAGATTCACGGGTGGTATCGGATAGCTTTTTAGCATTAACAAGCAATAAACCAAGGAGACCAAGCATGAGCAGAACCATGGCAATGCTAATCACAGAGGTGATGTAGGATGATCTTATCCGTTTTTTCTGAAAGTTTTGTTCGTTATCGGCCATGCCAGTTAATTATCGGTCAAATATACATAGCCTATGGCTTTGCAAGATGCAATTGATGAGGTTCTTTCCACAAGGCTTTTAACATGAATTGTTAACAGGCAATCGTATTTGCTTTTGTAACTTCGCGCCATTCTTAATGAAGATTTCAATTGATGGAGCCGAATTTCACGGAAATAGCTGCTAAATGGCAGAAAAAATGGGCAGAAGAAGAGGTTTATAAAGTCTCACATAAAAGCGATAAGCCTAAATATTATGTACTCGACATGTTTCCTTATCCTTCGGGAGCTGGTTTGCATGTGGGGCATCCGCTCGGTTACATTGCTTCAGATATAGTTTCTAGATACAAAAGATTAAAGGGCTTTAATGTTTTGCATCCTATGGGTTTTGATGCCTTTGGGCTTCCTGCGGAGCAGTATGCAATTCAAACAGGTCGCCATCCAGCAGATACTACGCGAGAAAATATTGCTAGGTACAAAGAGCAGCTCAATAATATTGGTTTTTGTTACGATTGGAGTCGAGAAGTAATTACCTCAGATCCATCTTATCATAAATGGACACAATGGATTTTCCTGAACCTTTTCTCAAGTTGGTTTAATCTTGATTCAAATACAGCAGAAGACATTTCTGTTCTGGAGGAAAAATTCGGAAATGGAGGAAGTGCGGCTGCGAAAGGAGCTTGTTCTGAGCATGAAGATTTTACTGCTTCGCAGTGGATTTCAATGACTGAAAAGGAGCAAAGAGGTATCCTTATGAAGTACCGACTTGCCTATCAAGACTATGCAACGGTGAATTGGTGTGAAGCATTAGGGACGGTTCTTGCGAACGATGAGGTGAAAGATGGTTTAAGTGAACGAGGAGGGCATCCGGTTGAAAAGAAGCAAATGCGTCAGTGGTTTTTGAGAATTACTGCTTATGCAGAGCGCTTGCTGGGAGATCTTGAGAATCTTGATTGGACAGATTCGATGAAGGAGATGCAGAAGAATTGGATTGGGAAATCGGAAGGGGCAAGTTTAAGGTTTGAGCTTTCTCCAAGTAATTCGATGGACCTCACCCCCGACCCCTCTCCTCAGGAGAGGGGGGGAGATTTACCTCAGGGATTTTCGGCTCAGGAGAGGGGGGAGAATTCCTCAGTAGCAGGTGGATCTTCGTTAGGATATGGAACAAAATTTCACCTTTCAGATTCTAGGGCTTGGTCGTTGTTTATTCCGCGAGCTAAGAAAATGCGTTCTGAGATGACTCCTTCAGAATCAATAGTTTGGAAAGAACTGAGAGACAAGAAAATAGGCTTCAAATTCAGAAGACAGCACATTATTGATCAGTTTATTGTTGACTTTGTGTGTTTGTCGAAAATGTTGATTGTTGAGATTGATGGTTCTATTCACGACTCTTCAAAAGAATATGATGAAGGGCGCTCGGAAGAATTAGCAAAGCTTGGTTTTGAGGTAATTAGATTTACCAATGACGAAGTAAACAATGATTTACCGAGTGTGATCTCGAAGATCAAAGAGGTTTGTTCTAATAGAGCAACTAGTTACCTTGACGATCAGCCAAATATTGGTATTGTTGAAGAAGAGGGTGAAGAATATTCGTTCTCGCATCTTAATGAAAGAAGTAATCCGCTCCCTCCCAACGAGGGGAGGGCTGGGATGGGGTATATCGAAGTTTTTACCACTCGTCCCGACACCATTTTTGGAGTGAGCTTTTTGACATTAGCTCCAGAGCATGAACTAGTTGAAAAGATTACTAGCAAGGAGCAAAAAGAGGCTGTTGAAGCTTATGTTCAGGTGGCTAAAAACCGAAGTGAACGCGAGCGTATGTCGGAGGTTAAGCGTATTTCTGGTGTTTTTACTGGAGCCTATGCTATTCACCCCTTTTCGGGGGAGAAGATTCCGGTATGGATTGGAGATTATGTGCTTGCCGGATATGGCACTGGTGCTGTGATGGCTGTTCCTTGTGGAGATCAACGTGATTGGGATTTCGCGAAGCATTTTGGATTGCCGATTCCTGAAATTAACGAAGGGGTGGATATATCAGAGGCTGCTGATCCAACAAAGGAAGCAAAGATGATTAATTCTGACTTCCTCAATGGTTCAACAGGTTATGAAGCAATGGGTAAAGCTATTGCTGTGATTGAAGAAAAAGGCTTTGGTAAAGGGAAGGTCAATTTCAGGTTGAGAGATGCAGGGTTTAGTCGCCAAAGATACTGGGGCGAACCATTTCCGATTATTTATAAAGATGAAGTTGCTTATCCGCTCGATCCTTCTGAATTACCATTGGAACTTCCAATTATGGAAGATTTTAAGCCAACGGGCAAACCTGAAAGTCCACTTTCGAAAGCGAACGATTGGGTTTTGACGCCTAAAGGAATGCGTGAAACTGATACAATGCCGGGTTATGCTGGGTCATCGTGGTATTTCTTGCGTTATATGGATGCTAAAAACCCAGATTCTTTTGTAGGCAAAGAGGCTGAAAGCTATTGGCAAGATGTTGATTTATACATCGGAGGAACTGAGCACGCAGTTGGACACTTGTTGTACGCACGCTTTTGGCAGAAATTCTTGTTCGACCGAGGCTTTGTTTCAAAGGCAGAGCCATTTAAAAAACTGATTAACCAAGGAATGATCTTGGGGCGTTCGAATTTTGTGTATCGAGTTGTTGGAACGGATAAATACATTTCGAAAGACATGTTGGATGCTCATCCAGAATTGAAGACCAATACAATTCATGTTGACGTTAACATTGTTCAAAACGATATTCTAAATACTTCAGCCTTCAAGACTTGGAGAGATGAAAATAAGAATGCTGAGTTTATCTTCAATGCTGAGGGGAATTACCTGTGCGGTGTTGAAGTTGAGAAGATGTCTAAGTCGAAATACAATGTAGTTAACCCAGATGATATCATTTCTTATTTCGGGGCTGATACATTGAGGATGTATGAAATGTTTCTAGGGCCATTGGAGCAGTCGAAACCTTGGAATACGAATGGTATTGAAGGTGTTCATCGCTTTTTGAAAAAGCTATGGAATCTGTTTTTCGATGATCAAGGCGACTTGAAGGTTCAAGATAGTGAGCCAACTGAAAATGAGCTAAGAACGCTGCATAAAACCATTAAAAAGGTCGAGGAAGATGTAGAAAGGTTTTCTTTTAATACCTCTGTGAGCACGTTTATGATTTGTGTGAATGAGTTAAGTGAGCAAAAGTGTAAAAACAGAAGAATCCTAAAGGATTTGCTTATTACTCTTTCGCCTTATGCTCCGCATACAGCGGAGGAATTATGGCATGCTTTGGGAGAGCAGGGTTTTGTTGTGGATGCCATTTTCCCTAAATGGAATGAAGATTTTATCAAAGAAAGCAGCATAAGTTATCCAATTGCATTTAATGGTAAAACACGTTTTAATGTTTCTTTGGCAGCTGATATGCCTAAGCAAGATGTAGAAGCAACCATTTTGGCTCACGAGGATACAATCAAATGGCTAGATGGCGCAAGTCCGAAGAAAATTATTGTGGTACCTGGAAGAATGGTGAATATTGTGATTTAATTACAAGGCATTCCAAGAAATTTCGAAGCCAAGAATAAGTAAGCGGTCGTTGGTTTGACGGTTCCATTCTTGTTGCCAGCTTAGAAAACCACCAAATTTCAGTTGATTTGAGATATTGTAATCAGTGCCAACTCGAAGCCTGTGTCTATCTAAACCAATAAAGCCGGGTAATGCATCGTCTTGAAAGAGAAATCGTGCTTCAAAGCTTACGAATGGTTCCCAATAGCGATTAACGAGATAGTTGACTTTCATCATTTCTCTATTATAGAGCTCGGGTACTGACAATGATTCATCAATAAAGCCATAGCCATTTACTTCATATTGGAATCTTGACCTGATAAGGTATTTCCAACGCGCCTGTTTTATTTTGAAGATAGCATCTAAGGTAACTCGGTGACGGTTTCCCCACCACCTTTCATCAAAATCACGAATGAAACGGTATTGAAGCTGCAAACGAAATAAATCACTGAATTTATACCTGATGCCTGGTTCAAAGAAATATCGTCCAAGAACAGTTGCGTTATTTTCCCAGCGAGCTTCATTATCTAATAAGACGGTCCATTTATCTGTTATTTTGGTTGAATAGGAAAAGCTAGACCAAAACCTGAAATCATCCCGCGTTTGAGCGGAAACCCCAGTTGATATTAGAAAAAGGGAAGCAAGAAGAACAGCTTTCATTTGGCTCTATTTTCGAGATAATACACTTTTATTAGTGCTGTATCCCGCAAAAAATCAATTTTATCAATGCTTATCTTCTTGATATTTAGACCGGTACGCTCACGAAGATCTTTCAATAATTCCTCGCGATTTTCAGGTCTAATCATTTCAATCTTCTCGTATTGAACAACCTGCATTCGTTCTGTTTTGATAAGAATGCCGCCATCTAACAAGAAAGCCAAGCTTAGAACAATACCGTTTATAAGCAGTAATTCCAGAAGGTTTCCTTGATTTACAGAGCTTATCAACCCAAGAGTAATTACAGCAAAGAGATAGGTCATATCACGTGCTGAAATGTCTTCGGTGCGATATCTCAACATTGAAAAAATGGCGAATAGTCCGAAGGCCGCACCCATTGAAAAACCTGTTTCGCTGTTGAGTAGGTGAGTGATTATAAAGATGGTGACATTGAACATGAAGAACGTGAAGAAATAGTCGTTCTTTTTATATACAGGATAATAGATGAACCTCACCAAGATAATCATTGATAAGATGTTGATAACAAGCCGAATGAAGAAATAAAATGACAGGTGGTCTGCTGAGAAAGTGAAAAAACCATCAGGAATTTCTCCTGCAGCTTTTACTGGGTTCGCTATCAAAACAAATAGTAGTGAAGTAATTGATAATAAAAGTTTTTTGATCATTCTAGATAGGCGTAATAAGTTTATCTACTTTAAGCAAAAGTGGCTTAAAGCGGTTGAAGGAAAGTTGAGGCAACGTAGAAATCAGACCTAAGCAATACTTGCTAATTCCACCGGGTTTTTGGCGGAGATCTCTTAATGCTTCAAGGGCAGGAGTTAATGCCTTTTCAGCTTGTTTTACTTCTACAATAACAAGGTTTTGTATTTCAGCTTTGTCATCTCCTTTTTCGAAATGCAGAGAAAGATCTATGGTAACCCGCTCATTGGAGGTTTTATTGACAAGAGTTATTCTATCGTAACCAGTCAGTAAAGTAGGGTGAAGTAGTTCTGGCGCAAAAGGAAGTTCATTTTGTAGTAGTTCTAATTCTTGTGTCTTGAGAATTGCGTCATTATCGGGAGTAAGAACACGAGTTTTTTCTGTTTTACCCTGGTTAGTTCTGGTTTTTAGCTCGAAAAATCGAATTTTGCTATCGCTATAAAATCGTCTTCTGACTTTGTATCTGCGGCCTTTGCCGTGCAAATGCATATTGTAGAGGTCGAGGTTTTCAGTATCGAAATATTGAGTTTCGTAGTGCAGTATTCGCTTATTAACATGTTCGAGCACGAAATAATCATCAGAAAGCGGTTCAAGGAAAACGGATAGCATCTCTATATTCATCAGATACTTCTTATCAGTTCTCTTAAGTAAGCGCACCCTATCCATTCCATCTAGAGAAATAGGCGAGAATTTCGAAACGATATGTGCTATTGAATTGCTCATCAATAGGAATACTTATACATGGTTTTTTCGGTCAATTCTCCTTTGGCATTCGTTTCCGCTTTTTCAGTTCTAAGACCTTTCTTATTGTAAGTGTAGGTTGTAGTTTTTACTAAAACACCTTGGTCAGAATATTCTAGTTCCTGAATCTTATCTCCAAAACGATTATAAGTGAAAACAGTTCTTTTTGTGAGTTCACCTGTCTTTTTAAATTCTTTCTCTTCTACCTTATTTTTCTTTTCGTACGTATAAGTCTTACGATAGAATTCAGATTTTCCGGAGCCTTTTTTGTCCTGTTTCTCAGACATTTCTTCCATTAGGCGGCCTTTTTCCCAGTTAAAACTTTCTCTAGATTCTAGTTCCCCATTTTTACTGTAATGCTCTTCAAGAGTTAATTCGCCTTTTTTATTCCAGGTTCTTTTTTCCTTTAAATAGCGCTGGGTTTCTTTGCCATCTTCGAAGGCGATTTTTTCTTCCAAAGCCAAGGTAATACCGTAGTTTCTCACCTGTTTTTTGGACTGGGCTAAACAGGGGCTCAAAAGAATGAACTGTAGTATGATAAGTGAAAGTACTTTCATCTTATCACTTTGAGATCGTCTAATTGAACGGTCTCGTTTTTATCGTTTATGGTTATGGTCTGAGCGGCTATTGTATCTCCTGTAATCACAGAGCAACTTTCAGAAATGGCATAAATGGTATATTCTCCTTTTCTGAGAAAAGGAAACCAAAACACGCCATCAGGACCAGTTCTTACACGTTCGCTGTATGAAGGATCATCTCCATAGATTAAATAAACATCTTCATCGACCCCATAATACTCTGCAATAAGTGCCGAACAATTGCTATTGTACGATTGAATAAGCACCTTTCCTTGTATTGTGGCACTTCCACCGGGACCGGGTTCTTTTTAACAGGAAGCAATTAAGCAAATAGAGGCAATCCCTAATAGAAAGAACTTCATAGAATTAAACGAAGATTTATGACGATACATTCGTCAAATATCGCAAACGTTAACGAAATGTTAAATAAAAATAAACTCTAGTCTTAGGACTCGAGAAATTATTTTGTGTGGATAAAGCGAGCTTGCGCTCTGAAAGCATTGGAATCACGGATACTTAGGCAATACATTCCGGCAGGAAAGTTTTCTAAATTAAGGCTAAATGTTCCTTTTTGATAGTCTTGAATTGTAGTGTAACAAACTTGTCCAAGAGCATTTAATACTTGCAAATGGGCAGATTGTAAATCTTTTGAGATATAAAAAGACAGTTTTTCAGATGCTGGATTTGGGTAGCATGGTATATCAGAGATAGCCTGCTCCTTAATTGAGTTGCTAGCATCCACACGAATATCATCAATGGTGTAAGAAGAGCCAAGAGTCAGGTCGATATTTGCAAAAGTGATAATCATTCTCAAGGTATCGGCAATAGAGATCGGCGCTATATCAAATGGAATTGAGAAATACGTGTATTCATCTAATTGTCCTGAAAATTCAGCAATGGCAAGACCAACAGCAGTGGATGTATCATTTTCCTCATCATATGAGAATATAGGAGCTCTCAATAAAATGGTATCTGAACCAAGATTATAGGTATGCCATCCGCTTATAACAGCGGGATTTCCACCAATTGGGGCTGTTAGATTTATAAAAGAACCAGAAACACCATTTTCTCCAGCATCATAAACAGTTAATTGAGCTGCGTAATTACCATCATGACTATTAGAACTTTGAACTATGCCTTGAGGGTCGCCAAATAAGGCATCGAATGCATTGCTCGAAAACCATCCTTCAGGTTGATTGTAACCGTCTCCTATATCTTCCCAATCTTCAAAAGACTCTGAGATGAAAACCTGTGCATTTAGATTTGAAAAGACTGCAAATATCAATAGGGAAAAAAGCCTGAAAAATATATTCATGTTGTAGCATTTCCAGCAAATATACTTATTCTGAAGGGAGGTTGTCAATGACCCCAGAGAATAGGATTAAGTCCATGGCTTTGTCCTTAATAACGAAGAAGAACGGTCTATCGGCCTTAAAAATTTTAGGTTTCTTTGGTTCGGCATAAAGCACAGATTTAACTGTCATGCCCACTACTGTTAACGCAGCAGCCTCTGTTCCTTTTTCATTCACTTCAACATATGCTTTCTGAAGGAGTTTACTTATGCTGAGTTGTTGATCACTCATTAAACTAAAGTCAGCTGCTCCAAAAGGCTGCTTCAACCCCATTTCAATCATTGTAGGAATTAGATTATACTCCGTTTCCAGCTTAAACTTTGGGATGGTTAAAATAACTTCTTCGGAGCTTGTTATTTGAGTTGTTCCTCCATTTAGCTTCATTAGCATTTTAGGAACACTTGATTTTTGAGAGGGAAGATAAATTTCCATGACAAGGGTTCTTCCTTCATAGGGAAGCTGTACCATTTGATAATCTTCATTTTCAAAGTAGCTGAGAGTCAATTCTGAATGCATCAAATCGGTTTTTACTTTTTTGCCTACGGCAGGATTGAACCAGTCTTTCTTAGTTTGAGCAGTATCAAATTTGTAAAGCCAGTTTCCTTTGAAATAGATTGCATTAGTGAGAACTAGCGCCATATCTGGAGTTATATCAGATTCTTCGAGCACTTTGGGGATTTTTCCATTCGTATTTTTATCAGCCCATTCATTGATTTTTGCAGCAGTAGTAAGTGGGTAGAATTCTGCCTGGAAATCATTCTTAAGGCGTTTTGTATAGCTGTCCTTCAGTTGAATTCTATTCCAAAGAGCGTTAGCGAGAAGTAATTTAACATGGCCTGTTTTATTCACATCTTCTATTCTGCGATCTATTTCGTTCATCTGAACGAAAGTTTCATCGCCATTATAATGCATAACTTTTTCAAATTCAGTTTTAGTGGAACCGCTAGCACCGGCATAAGTCATAGCTAATGCAGTGCTTAAGCTCAATGGAGAGCAGAACATACTTTTTCCTGGTTTATAAAGAGCTTGAGACAGCTCTATGCTGTGTTTGTTGATTCCACCAATGGTATTATTTGTTTGGGCTAGAAGACCTGAAAAGAGGATGCTGCTCATGCAGCTTAGGAATAGTTTCATAAAGAATAAGTTAAGGCTTCTGCTTATCCAATAGCCTTTGGACAGTTCAGTCTAAAGGAAAGTAAATTTTTAGAAACAGAACTAGCGCCTTAGTTCAAAGTTTTGACCTAGATAAACTCGTCGTACAGTTTCGTCTGCGGCGAGTTCTTCGGCAGTGCCAGATTTGAGGATTTTTCCTTCATAAAGAAGGTAAGCCCGATCGGTGATGTTCAGTGTTTCGTGCACATTATGATCGGTTATGAGAATGCCAATATTTCTGTCCTTAAGTTTAGATACGATGCTTTGAATATCTTCAACAGCAATAGGATCCACACCTGCAAAAGGTTCGTCAAGAAGAATAAATTTTGGGTCAGAGGCTAATGCTCGAGCTATTTCTGTTCTTCTTCTTTCGCCACCAGAAAGCAAGTCTCCTCTGTTGGTTCTTATATGTTGAAGGCTGAATTCATTCAATAAGTCCTCAAGACGTTGCTGCTGCTCTTTTTTGCTTAGTCCAGTAAGTTCCAACACAGCCTTAATGTTGTCCTCGACCGAAAGTTTTCGAAAAACGGAGGCTTCTTGAGCAAGGTAGCCAACACCAAGCTGAGCTCTCTTGTACATGGGCAGTTTGGTGATGTTTAAATCATCAAGAAATACATCGCCTTCATTAGGCCTTATCAAACCAACTGTCATGTAAAATGTTGTTGTTTTGCCGGCACCGTTTGGACCAAGAAGTCCAACAATTTCGCCTTGATTCACTTCCACGGAAACGTGGTCAACAACTGTACGTTTCTTATATCTTTTAACGAGGTTACTTGTGTAAAGCTTCATGATTAGGTTAGAATCTGAAAGATAAAGAAATACGAATACCGAAACGCTGCGTATCAGGGCGATCATGGTGGGTCATTCTCCAGAGGGCATCCACTCGTACAATTTTAAAAATATTTTCTATAGCGACTCCGCTTTCAAGATAGGGTCTATGTATTTGAGGGTCAAGGCCTCCCGGATAGATAAGCTCATTAATATTTTCTGGTCGCATATCACCAATAACAGACTTGAGGGTAATGACTTCTCTCCATTTTAATTTACGAAGCAGAGGTACTTTATTGAGAAAGAATCCTTCAAAATGATGATCTACAAATAAGTATGCGTAACGATCGCTGGCAAATTCGAAGATATTCATCATGTTAAAAGCTAAAGGATCGAGTGCATAGGTTTGAGAACCTTGGTGAAGCTCTAAAAATAGATAAGGTGCGGTTCCCCAGATTTTACCTACATCAATAACATAATCGGTATAGCCCAAAGGGTTAATTCTAAAACGATCATTGATTCGGACTCTTGCCTTAATATAATCATATTGAGAGCCGAGTATATTAGGAATTCCGACGCCTAAATCAATTTGCACTACAGGATATTTAGTACCTACGCTGGTTCTATCGAATTCGCCTGCAATAAATTTTTCACCCCAGGCGAACCGTGTTTGCAATCCCACTTCAGTGGTTATTACTTGGTTTATTAAGGTAATTCCTCCATCAGAGTTTGGTCGTTTAAAGTTAAAACTTCCCAGTGGAGAAAGTTTCCGGTTAAAGACTGTAATCTTATTCATTAAACCTGGAAACCACTCATACTCAAGTTGAGCTTTGATATCTTCTACGTTAGTAACGTTTGTTAAGGCAGTCCTGCGGAGCAGTGATGTTAAAATGTTATCAAGGGTAAGCGAGTTACCACTTAATGAAAGTTGCTCTAAGTCAGACTGGTATGATAAAGTCAATAAACGCCTATTCGTTTTATCTTTATCTACGAACCAACGTAATCCGCTCCTTACTTTAAACCTTTGATCGTCTAAACCATAGGCGAGCCAACCTCTCAATTCAAGCCTTTTGCTAAAATCATTGGATGTAACGCCACCGAATTTGAGCCTGACCCCTTCAATGTCGTTCCAGCTGCAAAAAGTGTAATATTTTCCTATTTCGAGCCATTTAGAATGCAGATACCCAGTGGCAAGCATTTGTACAAAATACCTTGTGTTGATGAGTCTTGGCACCTGTTTCAATGAGTCGACCATTGTATAGATGTTCTTTTCTCTTTGACTAAGCGTATCGGTTCGGATTCCTGCCCAGTATTCACCTTTTCTAGAAGTGGCAGAATCAGTTACTATGATGTCTCTCCCTGTTTGAAAGACAGAATCTGGGATGGGTTTATTTATGATGAAATTCTCATAATAGGTGGTTTTTCTACCAAAGACACCCATTCCATTATTTTTCTCAAAAGGGGCAAAGTCGCCAGTTGATTTCTCTCTTTTTAGCATCCATTGTTCACCATTCACGTGTTCATATTCCTGAAAGACATCGAACTGTTTAATGAAATTTACATTCGCATTATCGTTAAAGCTGATACTTACTTGCTTAACCGCCCAGGTAGAATCATGTATAAAGAGGTTTCCCGTAAAAGTTAAATCTTGTTTTCGTTTAGGAACAAATAGGAGTTTGTAGCAACGTTCGTTATCGATATAAACACTGTCGATGAGGTAGTATTTATAATACCTAAGAAAGTTATCGGTGATAGGACTGATGAAGCTTTTATTGAAAATGAGAAGGAAGTCGTTGTAAATATTGACATTTTGGTACATGTCTCCCATGAATTGAGAGATGCTGGCATTTTTAATTCCGGAAATTTGACTTGCGAGTATGGTTTCCTGTTTTCTCGGAGGACTTGAAGTATGCCTTACATGAGCATAAGTTTCGGTAAAGGCTACCGGGAGGTAGGGTTTACCATCCTCGGTAGTATCGGCATAATCGAAAATGAAGTTGAAAGGTTTAAAGAGCTTCTTATCTGTGAATTTCTCCTTGTAGTTGTTGAGGTCGAATTGGATTTTATTGTAGACGTTATACTCGTAGGTTTCAACCCTTTCTGGATTGTTTTCCCTTTTATGAGCAACAACTTCTCTCATAATTCGGTGGGCTGGATTTTCGCCAGGGCGGATAACTACTTCCCTAAGTTGAACATTAGAGGGTTCAAGACGAATTTCGAGTTGGTTTGATTTATAGCTCTTAATAAATAGGCGTTTGGTTTTATAACCAACGAAACTAATTAGAACAGTATCAATTGCCCTCTGTGCTTCTAACTCAAATTCGCCATTAATGTCTGTAGTGGTGCCGATGCTGGTCCCTTTAAACAGGATATTAACGAAAGGCATTGTTTCACCACTTTTGTCGTCATAAACAGTGCCTCTAACTTTTGTAAGTTGAGCGAATAAACTTTCATTTTGCCCCACTAAAGTGAGGAAAAGGAACACAAAGAAGATGGGAAATTTTAAGCGCAATTTGAATAAAGTGGCGATGCTATCAAAGGAAGAACAAAATTAGCCTAATTGATGAGCAAATAATGTTTAGTTTTAAAATCTGGATGTTTATATAATAAAAAAGCCCCTCCAAGGAAACTTAGAAAGGCTTATGAAAAAGTTTTAAAAAATCTTTTTATTTTACTTTATCCGGGTTTTTATACATCTGAATAACCCAGTAAACCATGAATACTGTAATTAAAAAGATGAACATCAAGTTCACGGCATTGCCAATAGTTGGCATAAATCCAAAAGTTAATTCGAAAAAGTCGCGTAAAGCGTAAACCAAAGTATTCATGATTTAAATAAATTTGCCACGAAAGTAAGGATTTTCCTTTTTCAAAACACCCATTTACTGTGTTTATCAGTTTTTTCAGGTCCTCGCATTTTATCAATTTACTCATGTTGCCTTTGGTTCTCTTGGTGATGTGGGTTTTCGTGCTTCCAAAACCTGACATTAGTAACACTGAAAATGCCTTCCCTCTGTTTCTTTATGTATTCCAAGAATTACGAGATCAACGGCTTGCTATGATTGGTGTGTCGCTTGTAATGATTGTATTGCAAGCATTTTTTCTAACAGCAGTAATTAATCGTCAAGGAGTTTTAAGAGATTCTTCTCATTTACCAGCTTTGCTTTATGTGGTTTTGATGAGTTGTTTTCCTGAGCAACTTTCATTTAACCCCTTGTTGTTTGCAAATTTCTTCATCATCATATTTCTCAACTCCATTTTTAATTTTTTCAGGAGCGGAACTGCTGTGTATGAAGTTTTTGATGCTGGATTGTTTATTGGGATAGCTTCTTTATTCTATTGGCCTTGTCTATTTCTATTCCCTTTAATTTGGGCTGGACTTTATGTTTTAAGGCCTTTCGCTTGGCAGGAGTGGGTTGCAAGTTTTGCAGGAGTTTTTCTTCCTTTTCTGTTTTTTGGAACGATCCTTTACTGGTTCAATATGCTGTCGTTCAATAGCCTAAAAGCTATTTTAGAGCCTTTTTATAAAGTTCAGTTTTCGACTGCCTACAACGGAACCTACATAATACTTTTTGTAATTCTTTTAGTGATACTGATTGCCTCGCTTGTTAGGTTTTCTAAGGATTTGAATAATTTCTCAAAGGTGAGAACTAGAAAATTCTTGGCAATTATTGTCTGGTTTTTCATATTTGCGGGACTTAGTTACCTGGTCTCTGTGAAAAGGACCATGATAAGTCTGTCCTTTTTGGCAATTCCACTGTCTGTAATTATATCTAATTACTTTTTATCTCTAAAAAACCAACTGTTAGCCGAAATGGTATTCTTACTTTTGTTGGCAGCGGTGGTTTATAATCAGGTTTTATATTTTTTGCAGTTTTCTAATTTTTAAAATTACACTCATGTCTTCAAAGATTCGCATAGGAGTTATCGTTTTTCCCGGTTCTAATTGTGATCAGGATATGGTAGACGCTTTATCAGTTTACCCTCAAGTTGAGGTGAAAAAACTTTGGCATAAAGCTGCAAATCTTGAAGATTCTGATTTAATTGTTCTACCAGGAGGATTTAGTTACGGCGACTATCTGCGGTCGGGAGCCATTGCCAGGTTCTCTCCCATCATGACAGAAGTAATTCGCTTTGCCAATAGTGGAGGTTTTGTTTTTGGTGTTTGTAATGGTTTCCAGATTCTTTGTGAATCTCAATTGCTACCTGGCGCTTTGCTTCATAACACATCACATAAGTTCATTTGTGAAAATGTGAATCTTGTCGCATCCTCCTCAATAGCTCCAATATCCTCCTCTCTAAAAAAGGATCGCTCTTATCTTATTCCTATTGCGCATGGAGAGGGAAGATATTATGCAGATGAAAATACAATACAGCAATTGGTAGGTGAGGATAGGATTATTTTTAAGTACAGTTCAGCTGAAGGGATAGTTAACAATGAATCAAACCCTAATGGTTCACTATTAAATATTGCAGGCGTTTGTAGCGAAAAGATGAATGTTTTTGGAATGATGCCTCACCCTGAAAGAGCTGCCGACCCAATTCTTGGTAACAATGATGGCCGATTGATTATAAGTGGATTCTTACAAAAACTGTTTAGTGAAGAGTTTGTTTTGACTCAAAGTGTTTCAATGTAATCGAGATCTTTAGCGAAAGTCTCATCTAATCCGCGCAAAGCGAATATTGCCAGTCCAATACAAATTATTCCCATAATCAAGGCTGAGGGAACAGGCCCCCAGAAAGATTCAAATAGCTTAAAGCCTGCGGTAATAGGAATCACAGCACCTCTAACGAAATTAGGGACAGTTGTAGTAACGGTACTTCGTATGTTGGTTCCGAACTGCTCTGATGCAATTGAAACGAACAAGGCCCAGTATCCTGTTGCAATACCAATAAAGAAACAGATTGTAT
>JBBEBC010000049.1:0-5886 GCA_040882555.1 Bacteroidia bacterium | reverse complement strand
AATTAGCTTTTGCATAAAAATTTGCATCTGTCTTAACTGCATCATTTTCATAATACCTAAATGCATCAGCAACAGGAAAACCGGCGCCAGCGCTAACCACATCACCAAAATGGGAACCTTCGTAACGGTTTGCGCCACCACCAAGAATCAAACGGAAACGATTAGTCGGATTCCAAGTTGCCGAAAATACGGCTCCATAAAAATGATTATCAAGCCAGCGCTGACGTATAAGATCTGTTGAAGTAATTGAATCGGCAGGAACTTGAAGTGTATCAACACCAGAAATAATTTGCTGAGAACCCAGATACAGCGTAGGTAAATTGTAATGGCTCAAATCATCGCCTTGACGAAACTGCTCGTAATAGCCGCGCCCTCGTGTATAGTGAAATGCCAGATTAAACAACCAGTCTTTTTGCTCATGATTAAAAAAGAGCTGATAATGATCCTGCTGATAATTATCGGTTTCATTATCGTAGAATTTCTCATTTCCATTTGCATCAAAATACACTCCCGCTTGGTTGTAAGTTCGGTTACTTTCTAAAGAATCTTGAGAAACACCATACCACGCCTGGTAGGTTTTCTCTCTTCCTGAGAATACATTCGCTCGAATGGAGGTTTTACCTTTGTACCAAGCTCCTGACAAGAAAAATGAAGATAGATTTGAAGAAGCTCTATCTATGTATCCGTCTGATTGAACTTGAGATAAACGCGCATCGAAAGTAAAACCATTAACGAGCCCAGTACCCACTTCAAATGAATTTCTTAGGGTGTTGAACGACCCAGCGCTACCCGTATATCGGCCGTAGGCTTTTCCGTTGAAATCGTTGGTTTGCATATTAAGAGTTGCTCCAAAAGCGCCTGCTCCGTTGGTGGAAGTTCCCACGCCTCGTTGCAATTGAATACTACTCACTGAGGAAGCAAAATCAGGCATATTGACCCAAAATAAGCCATGCGATTCGGCATCGTTGATAGGAATTCCATTGACTGTAACGTTGATACGGGTTGGATCACTTCCGCGAACTCGAATTCCAGTATAACCAATACCCGCTCCTGCATCAGAATTAACAACAACAGATGGCTGAGTGTTGAGCAAGAAAGGCATGTCCTGTCCGAAATTCTGTTCTTTGATTTGCTGTTTATTGAGCGTGGTGTAGGTCATTGCCGAGCGCTCATCGGCCCGTGTGGCCATAATAACCACCTCATCGGTGAGATAGGATTGTGTTTGAAGGGAAAAGTTTGCTTCTTTTTCTTTTTCAAGATTTATTCTCCGCTGCGCGGGAATGAAACCCAAAAGCCTAACAGTAAGGTAAATATCAGAGGTCTTAAGTGCTCTGAATTCATAGCTTCCATCAGCTTTTGACGTGCTGGCAAGGAAAGTACCATCAATATTTACCACTGCTCCAGCCACGGGTTCACCGGAGGGGTCTGTAACGGTTCCTTTTAGATTGAATTGAGCTTGTGCACCAACCGAAAAGGCTGATAACAAGATGAAAATTAACATACTGCGCATCACTGAATTGTTTTAAATACAACACAATGGACGTGCAAGGGGCCGGCAAATCCGACTAACTATTCATTACCAATCGCTCCCTACGCCGGCATTACCCGGATCAGGTTCGTCCCGGCATGGAAACCGGGAAAGGGTATTATCTCAGCCAACGTTTCAGAAGGCACCCCTTGAAGATGCCACAAAGGTAAGGGCTAAAATTTTTATAAAACAAGAAAATTAATTTTCATCACTCTCAGAATTGCCTTCCGAGTCCTTTCCTTTTTTGCGTTCTTGCTTAAGAAGTTTCTTCATTCTCTTCTCAACATCCTTCTCTTTCCCTTTCAAAGGCTTGAAAAATTCAGCTTCTGATTCAGTGAAAACAATTGTTGCTTGTTCCAAAAGCTGCATGCCTTTGGGAGTGAGTAAAAGTGATTTCGACCTTGAGTCGGAATGATGATCTTTACGCATAACCAATTTCTTTTCCTCCAAAGTCCTAAGTACTTTAGAAACCATCATTTTATCGCAGCCAGAGTAAACAGAAAGCATCATTTGAGTAACAACCTTGTCCTCATTTTTATTTAAGGTAGCCAAAGAATTGAGCAACAAAAACTGAACGTGGGTGAGACCAAGCGGATCGAAACTTTCCTTCATTTTGCGTTGCCATAGATTGGTAAGTTGCCAGAATAAGAATCCGGTACTCTCAGAAGCATTTTCAAAGGCAAGAGAAAATTCAGGTTTTAGTCGCTTTTTCATCGGTAGTAAGTCGTTATCAGGCAACGGGCCAGCCATCTAAAGTTTTTTCATCTGGTCTAAGCAGCACCACATCACCTTGATGGTCGGTTGCGCCCAAAACTAAACATTCAGATTTAAAACCTGCTACTCTTAGGTGAGGAAAATTAACAATGGCAACAATCTGTGTCCCAATTAATACTTCGGAAGTGTATCGCTTGGTGATCTGAGCGCTGCTTTGCAAAATGCCCAATTCACCAAAATCTATCCATAATTTGATAGCTGGCTTCTTTGCTTCTTTAAAGTCCTCTGCTTTGATAATAGTACCAACGCGAAGGTCAAGCAACTGGAAATTTGATAATTCAACAAGCTCTTTCAATGCTATTGATAAATTAGGTATTGCTTGCGCATTTCTCTGTATTGATTCAAAGCAGGCTCCCAGCTTTTACGTATTTCATCTTCCGTTTTTCCTGCAATGAGTTGCTTTCGTAACTCATCTGTTCCTGCTAGCTTGTCGAAAAAAGAATTGAAAAACTTGGGATCATTCTCCTCGGATTCAATAAGGCTAGATATCCAAAACATGTATAATCTGCCGGTATCTCTCACGAAATTTTCACCAAAAGGACGAAGGTTAAAGCCCCGGCAATCCTTGCCTTCATACATTGGCGATTTACTTCCAGGCCCGCTCTTGGGAGTGAAATTGTATGAACCGATAGTGCTGGTAGGATAACCTATTACCTCAAAAGGTGTTTCTGTACCTCTACCAACGCTCACAATTGTTCCTTCGAAAAAGCAAAGAGACGGATACAGATAAATGGCATTCATGGTTTTAAGATTCGGCGAAGGAGGAACGGTGAGCTGATAATAATTACTGTGAGCCCATCCCCTGCAAGGGATAACCTTCAAATCACATTTCACTTTGTTTTTCAACCAGCCTTCTCCATTCACCATTTGAGCATATTCGCCAACTGTCATTCCATGCACCACTGGCACAGGATGTAAGCCCACAAACGATGAAAAAGCAGGCTCTAAAACGGGTCCATCTACATAATGTCCATTTGGATTTGGCCTATCGAGCACAATCATTGAAATTTGGGACTCTGCACATGCTTCCATAACGTACGACATTGTTGAGATGTAGGTATAAAAACGGGCTCCAATATCTTGAATATCAAAAACCACGATGTCAACGTCTTTCAATTGCTCGGCGCTGGGCTTTTTATTATTGCCGTATAACGAAATGAGCGTTAATCCCGTTTTTTCGTCCTTGGCACTATTCACATGTTCACCTGCATCAGCACTACCTCGGAAACCATGTTCAGGGGCAAAAACTTTAACGATATTCACTTTCTTCTGCAAGAGGACATCAACCAGATGCGTATTCCCAACAAGAGAAGTGTGATTAGCGACGAGAGCAACGCGCTTACCTTGAATCATTGGAAGGTACTCATCCATACGTTCAGCGCCCAAGTCTACATTTTCATCGTTACGAATAACAACTTCCACTTTGCTAAAAATCTGAGATTTCAACAAATGATGAGGAATAAGCCCGAAGCAGGCAATGGCAAAAAGGGATACAAATTTCCTAACTTGGCGCACTCTCATGATTGATTATTTAGTGTAGATACAGTTGAGCACCTCCGGATTTATTGCATCAAGGCTTCTTAAGTCAGGCAAAGACTCGCCGCGGCTTTCCACTCCAATAGTTAGAATTGCCATTGGAGGCATTGCTGTTGGCATTGCTGTTATGATTGTGTCTATAGCCATAGTTACCGGATTTCAACAGGAGATCAGGGCGAAAGTTATCGGTTTCGGCGCTCATATTCAAATAACGAAGCATGATGCCAATCATTCTCTTAGTAATGAGCCTTTAACTATTAGCGATGATTACGTTGATTTGGTAAAAGCCCTTCCCGGCGTGAAATCGGTTGTTGCTGTTGCAAATAAGCCTGGAATCATAAAATCGGGTGATGCCATTGAAGGGGTTGTTTACAAAGGTCTTGACGCTGATTACCCCCAGGAATTTCTCAAAAAAAGCTTAGTTAGCGGGCGGATGCTAGAGTTTAGTGATACTGCCGCTTCGCGGGAAGTTCTTGTATCTCAGGCGCATGCAAGGCTGCTCGGCTTAGATGTGGATAGTTCTTTTGTAATGTATTTTGTTCAGGATCCGCCGAAGGCGAGGAAGTTTACAATTGCAGGCGTATACAATACTGGTTTAGGTGAACAGGAATTTGATAAGCGCTTCATCTTTGGAGATATTCGTGTTGTAAGGAAGCTGAATCGCTGGGACGATGATCAAGCGGGAGCTTTGGAAGTTGATATCGATGATTTCAAGCAGTTGGATGAAATGGATGATTTGATCTATGCAATTATTCCAGCTGATTTAACTAGTGAAAGTATCACAAGGAGATATCCTCAGATTTTTAGCTGGCTCGATTTGATGGATACCAATGTGTATATCATCATTAGCCTAATGCTGATTGTATCAATGATAAACATGATTACTTCGTTACTAATTATGATTCTTGAGCGAACCAAAACTATCGGATTACTCAAAACAATGGGCGCGGGAAACCGATTAATTATATCGATTTTTATGCGTCAGGCAGGTGTAATTATCGGTTCAGGTTTACTTATTGGCAATGTTCTAGGCTTAGGGTTTTGTTACCTACAATCGGCAACAGGCTTAATAACACTAAATCAAGAAACATATTACCTATCCATCGTTCCTATTTACCTACTGCCTGAACATGTAATCGCACTTAATGCATTTACATTTACGATTTGCCTCGTTATATTATTAATTCCCTCTTTGCTAATTACTAGGATTAAGCCAGCTAGGGTTATTCGTTTTGACTAATTTCATTGATTAGTCTTTTAATGTTTTCTGAGAGGCTTTTGTGAATATCCCGCTGAAGATTCAATTTCTTCGGTTTTATTAGCCCTTCGGGTGAAGTGGTTGTTAGCAAATCCTTTTGTTTCATACTAGAGAAACCGAATTTTTTCAGGTGTTCTGCAAGGTATTCTTGTTCCGTTTGCCCCGGAGTTGGAATTAACAAAGCTGTTCTATTTAAGGCAATAAAATCCATCACTGAGGAATAACCAGAGCGAGAGATGATGTGAGAAGCTGATTGTATTCTATAGGCGAATTCTTCATCGCTTGAAAGCACCAAAACCTCCACATTGTTTAATGTATTTTTATTATTATATGGACTACTAGTTATAATTGTAAGTGAGGTTACAGTTGATGAATAGATTCGAATAAATTCAGAAATCAGTATATCCAACTGCGGTTGTGGACCAGATGCAATTAGTACATGTTTCTCTTTTTCATCTGAGGCTGGAAGCTCATCAAAACGACTGAGTACTCCGATGTGAATTGCAGGAATTTCAAGGAACGGGTTGATGCTAAGTTGTCCCGATAATGAATTCTTTGCTTCAAAATCTGGAACCCAAACCTCATCGAAATGATTCATTAAGTGAGCTACCCGTTTTTGAAATTGTCTTTTAAAAAGTGAAAAGCCTTTGGGTAATTCGGGACTTAATTGATGGCATAAAAGGATGGAAATGATGTTTTCATGTCTGAAATAGTAACGATTATCGGAGATGATGATATCGATATGCCTATTTTTAACAATCGACTGTAAGTGCGCATACGCTTGTTGCTC
>JBBEBC010000048.1:0-35801 GCA_040882555.1 Bacteroidia bacterium | reverse complement strand
GGAAAATTGCACAAGTCAATTCCCTTCGGGAGGAAAAAATTAAATTCTTTTTCCTGACGTAATTTTCTTTTAATACCTAAATCGGTTAAAAACCACATGTTTTTATGTGAGTCTTCTAGTATGCTTGTTACATCTCTAGCTAATCCATTATCAGCATCGAAATGCTCGTAGTTATTGGATTCGAAATTCTCAATTAGATTATCGTTTTTAATTTTAAAGGCTCCCGATCCTTGAGTAGAGATCCAAATGAAATTTTCAGAATCAATCATTAAATTGAAAATCCGATTGGTATTCTTCAAGAGCTGAATTTTTTTTATCTCCCTTCCTAACTCAAAATAAGATAGTTCACCATTTTCATGACCTAATAGGAATTTTGAAGTGTCAAGCTCTAAAATACAGGTGACTTTATTGTCAGAAAGACCGTCTTTGAATGAATAGTTCAGGAATTTACTGCCGTCAAATCTGGAGAGTCCCATATTCGTAGCCAGCCACAGATATCCTTCCTTGCCTTGATGTATATCGTTAACACGCGAATGCGGAAGCCCGTCGTTTAATGTATATCTTGCAAAATAATATTGTTGAGAATAAGAATTTAATGTGTTAAGGATAATGCTTAATAAAAGGATAAGCCTAATCATTTTTATAAATTTTTTTCTAAGGTAATGAAAAGAGCTTCAATTTTATCTGTTACAAATTGAAGCATAATCACAATAGGCACAGATACCCAAATCTTTGGTTTGCGAAAAGGAGATTTCATTATTTAATATTTCTGAGGCAATATCAGAAAACAAATCATCGAGTATAGTTTCATATGACTCATCAAAAATTGAATTCTTATCTAGTGAAACTTCTGAAATTCCAGAAGAAGGCTTTCTCAGACTAAGAATTCCAGCACTAATATCATAACCTTTATACATACGCATTGCCATAAACACATACTGAAACAGCTGAAGAGCCTTGTCCATCCCTTCCTTATCAAAAATGTCGTTCAACAGATTCAGCTTTAATTTTCGCTCATCAACTGTCCCTGTTTTATAATCAATTACTCGTAATTCTTTGCCAATAAAATCAATTCTATCAGCCTTTCCGCCGAGATGAATAACTTGTTCGCCAAACATGGTTTCAACATTTACTGAGCCTGTGAGGCTTTGTTCAACGGCTTTTAATTTCGACGGTGATGAATCATTTGTCTCAAGTTCCCTGATTTCATATTTTAAATACTGACTCAACATTTTCTTTATGCCATGCTTAATAAGAATCGCTTTCCCTTCATTATAATTCCTGCCGCTTTTAGTAATGTGTAATTCACCTTCTAACACTTCATCTAGTTGAGATAACATTTGAATGAACACATCTTTAGAAAGGGGCTTTTCAAGATAATCAGCAAAAAGAATTTCTAGAACTTTATGGGCTATATCACCCAGCTCATTCGCCCCGATTTCTTCATCCTTGGTATCATCGATTTTAATACCAGAAAAATATCTGAAGTAGTACTGAAGACTACACCTAAAGTAGCTCGATAAAGCAGTAGGGGAGAGACGATTCCTATCACTTGTGCCATCGTATTTCTTAATTATTTGCTGAATTAATTCTGGAGTTTTATCAATTACTATTTCAACATGATCACTTTTAGGTAATTGCGGGACAAACAATTCGGTTGAAATTTCAGTGTTTGCATCCTTTAATTCTTCAATAATCTGAGTTATGTATCTTGATTTTTCTCCCTTTCCGAATTCATCACTTTCAGTATTATAAATAAGCCAAACGTTTTCGGCTCTTTGTATCATTCTGTAAAAGTGATAGGCAAAAACGGCATCTCTTTCTCTGTATGTTGGTAAACCAAAACCTTGAGCTATATCAAATGGAATAAAGGAGTTTTGAGATTTTGCAGCAGGAATAATATTCTCATTTACAGATAAAACAATTAGGTTTTTAAAATCAAGATTTCTTGTTTCTAATAAACCCATAATTTGTAATCCTGAAAGCGGTTCTCCAAGAAACGGTAAGGTAAGCTGCCTCATTAATTGCTGAAATACACGCGATAGAGCTCTGACATTTGTAAAGCCTTTGAACTCCTGCAACATTGACTTTACTCGATTTAACAGTGTGGTTAATTCAAATAAGGATTCCAGGTCATAGCCGAATTCCTCCTTGTCAATAAATGAAGGATGAAGACGTATTTTATCTGAAAGTGTGAGCAGAGCACTCAAAGATATTTCTGGATCATCATTCCATGAATTTAATAAAAACTGAAATTCAGAAATCTTGTGTTCTGCAGATATGAATTTAGAAACAGGAAGGAAAATCTCATACGACTTTTCTGTTCTTAGTATCAATAAACTCACTTCTGAAGCAGGTAATAATGACGCAAAAACTGGGTTTCTTAAGATCCTTAATAAATCTTTGTAATAAAAAGCAGGCTCTGATACACCTTCAACTTTAACAGTGCGCGACTTGATATGCATTTCCATAAAAGCAGAAAACAATGTCGCAACAGGAAGCAGGTGCATTGGATATCCCATGGTAATATTTGCCGCAGAAAGAGATTCAGGTAATACTTCCAATGTTGGCATTAGTAGCTGCTCATCACATAATACCAAGGCTGTATTGCTTAATTCAACGTTTTCTTCAATCATTTTATTAAGCACACTGCCAGCAATAATTGTCTGACCTATATTTTTTGCTACCCCTGTAATATGAATTTTCCTTTTTATTTCTCTTAGGTGATTACCTGTATTATTGAGCTTGCTTTTACCAGTATCTCGCATATAATCTCTTGCAAAATGACCCGCCTCATGCATTTCAGATTCAGTATAATAGCTATCTAAATCCCATAATAAAGTTGCCTGATTACGTTTCTCAAGATGTTTAATAATCTTTTTTTCAGAAGTATTTAATGCATTAAATCCAGCAAAAATGAAATGCTTCCACGGCATATTCGTAGTAGAAATATTCTCTGCTAAAAACCTATATGACATGGCTGATGTTGCCATACTATTTTTGAGCAGATGCTTTCTAAACTCATTATACCAAACACCCATCTTCGACCAAAACTTTAAATATTGTCCTTGATATGGGGTGATTTCTGATCTGTCAGGCGACCAGTTTTTCATAGCATAAGCTGCATCCACCGAACTATACAATTTGTCTGCATCGACACAATACAAATCAATTTCCTGAAAATCGTGAAGTAGCTGACTAGCCCAAGTACTGAACAAGTCGAAAGAATCGGCAGATTCTCCCTCGCATTTCTGGTAAACTTTATAAAGTTCAAATAATGCCCTAACTGAATCAATAATTTGGAGGGAACTCAGTTTTTTTACTAAGTCCTGACTTGATAGAATTTCTGGTAGCCATTGATTGTCATTGCGAACTTCCAGTAAAGTCTTTTTAAAAAATGTCGATGCTCTCCTATTGGGAAATATGATGCAAACAGAAGGATTTGTTTCAGGAAAGGAGGATATATAATGGTTTGCAACTTCGTGTAAAAAGCTCTGACGCATAGGATGTACAATATTTTATTCTCTGAAAATTTAAGTATTTAAAATAAATTAGAAGGAGGTAATTCTTCAATCAAGGATGAATCATTACTATTTGCTGAATTCACTTTGGTGCTAACTAGCCAAGCTTGCATGGATGAACTTTCGTAAGGAACCATAAGCGTTGATAGTCGTGAGATATCAGAGTCCTGAAGCCATTTTTGCTCATCTTCTTCTCTTAAAATGACAGGCATTCTATTGTGAATTTCTGACATAAGTGAATTAGGTTCAGTTGTGAGGATTGAATAAGTATAAATAAGCTCTCCATCTTCATTGGCATATTCTTCCCAGATTCCGGCAAATGAAAAGAGTTTCTCAGATTTCAGACTCATATAATATGGTTGTTTTATTTTTCCTTGTGATTTCCATTCATAAAAACCTGATGCGGGAACTAAACATCTTTTTCTTTCTAGATATTTTTTAAAACTAGGTTTTGAAAGAATTGTGTCGCTTCGGCTGTTAATAAGCTTCAAAGGTTTATCGCCAGGCTTAATCCAAAACGGAACTAAACCCCAAGTTTCAGTTCTAATGATGTTAGGCTGGATGTTTAAGATAACCGGTGCATGTTGACTAGGAGCTATATTGAAAGATATTTCTGGCGCTTTTCCAAGCACTTTCGCCTTGTAATGTTTTTCAAGATCAACCATTTTACCGGCAAGTGTATATCTTCCGCACATGTTAAATTCTTTTGTTAGGACTTGATTATAGGTAAAACTATGGGAAATATTGAAGACTTTAATACGCAAACCTTTAATTTGCATCCTAATGTTAATTTATTCCTGAATTCTATCAAGACATCAATTGCATAATTTTTGATATTCGCACTGGTTTAAAATTAAATTTCATGAAACATATTCTTGCGGGACTAAGCTTTCTCCTAATGGCAACTTTCGCCAATGGAGCAGGTGGTTATGATATTAAGTTAACAGTTAAAGGAATTAAAAATGAAACCTGTCAGCTTGCCTACTACTTTGGAGATAAACAATACATAAAGGATTCGGCAAAGGCAGATATCAATGGTAAACTAACGTTTAAAGGAGAAGAGGATTTGCCAGGTGGGATATATTTGGCAGTTACACCATCTCGAAAGTATTTTGAAATACTGATTGACAAAGAACAAAAATTTAGCATGGAAACTGATACTGCCGACTTTATCAATAATATGAAGGTTAGTGGTTCAGAGGTAAATAAGTTATTTTATAATTATTTGAAGTGGATTTCTGATAAAGGAAAGCATATGGAAGCTTTGAGAGCTGAATTTGAATCTGCGAAAGGCGACGATAAAAAGCTTGAAGCGGTTAAAGAGAAACAGTTGACCCTTGATAAGGAAGTTAAAGATTATAAGACCAAGTTCATTGAAGAGCATCCTGACATGCTTTTGTCAAAAATATTTAAAGCAAGTTGGGAACCAGAAATACCTGAGATTCCTGTTTTGGCAAACGGTCGTAAAGATTCATCATTTGCTTATCGATATTACAAGTCACACTATTTTGACAAGCTCGATTTGAAAGATGATCGACTTATCCGTACTCCAGTATTTGCAGGAAAGATTAAGCAGTATATAGAAAAGCTGACTCCTCAGATACCTGATTCAATAAATAAAGCAGCTACTTATGTTCTTGACATGACGGATGAGAACAGTGAGATTTTCAAATATCTCGTTTACTACATTACCAATACATATGAGAAGTCTGATATTATGGGGATGGATGCTGTTTTCGTTTACATGGCAAAGAATTATTACTTAAATGGAAAAGCATATTGGGTAGAAGAGACGCAAAAGGAAAAAATTAAAGAAAGGGTTGCAGCTCTCGAGCCTTGTTTGATAGGCAAGAATGCGAACAACATTAGCCTGTTGAAGCCAGATTTTCATCCTATATCCTTATATAATATCAACTCAAAATATACCGTGCTATATTTTTGGGATCCAAGTTGTGGTCATTGCAAAAAAGTAACTCCAAAACTGAAAGAGTTTTATGATACAGCAGCTAAAAAGTTAGGGGTAGAAGTTATGGCTGTTTACATTGAAGCTGATACTACTGAATGGTTCAAGTATATAAAAGAGAACGAGCTAGGTTGGATAAATGCTGCTGATCTGGTTGGGAAGTCGAATTTTAGAAAGTATTACGATATCTATTCCACACCAGTGCTATATCTGATGGACCGAGACAAGAAAATTATTGCTAAGAGAATGGAAGTAGATAAGCTTGAAGATTTTATCAAGAACTACGAAAAGATGATGAGTAATTAATATTTGGTTGATGGAATTAAATGTCCTTGGGGGAAAGTTAGAAAGTTGCTGCCTAGATCCAATCACTGGCTTTTATAGAGATGGTTTCTGTAGGACTGGTTTATTTGATGCTGGTTCACATACAGTGTGCGCTAAAGTAACTAATGAATTTCTTGACTTTTCCTTAAAGGCAGGTAATGACCTTATTACACCTAGAGAGGAGTTTTTATTTCCGGGCTTAAAGCAAGGAGATGGCTGGTGTGTATGCGCTTCACGTTGGTTAGAAGCTGTTAAAGCAGGTTATGGCTGTCCGATTATTTTGTCATCCACACATGCAAAAGCTCTTGACATAATTCCATTGGAACTTTTAATGGAATACGCTTTCGATTTAGTGGATTAGTTAGCAGATGCAGATGGAAATAGAAGCATTCCTACGCCTAAGCTTACAACTCTAAAAGGTTGAACAATTGTGCTCGACTGCATACCTGAGAAGACAAACAGAGGGTTAGAGCGGATAAGGTTTAATGATAAAGTATATCTTTCTTTGTAAATAACACTTGCTCCAATAGAAGAGTTAAAGCCAGCCCCAACAACACTTTCTAATCTAAAAACCTGCAAATCATTTGTGAACAGAATAACTCGGGGACTAGTAAATCTTGAAAATCCTAGATGACCTTCAAAATAAAAACTAAGGTCATTATCAAGTTTATATAAGTAGCTCAATCCTGTTTGAAAATGCCAACCTACCCAAGGAGTATAAAGCCCCTTAGTAAATTCAACGCCTATTAAGTTACTGTTTAGCCTTTCGAAACCTGGCTCATTTATGGAATTTCTTGTGTAGGTGAGTCTATTGCTCCAATAAAGGTGTTCAGCAATTTTTACCCAAAGAGACATTTGCCCATACCAGCCTATTGAAGCAAAGCCTCCACTAGGGGAGGTAACACTCGAAAAGTCTCCGAAAGGAATAGCAGTGCCAAATTGCATTGCAATTGCAATTTTATCTTCTTGGAAAGCAGGTGGTCCTTCTACATTAGGAGCTTGGGCTTCTCTGAATTCAGAAAGCACCATTCTGCTAATTCTTGATTCATTTATGTAAAGTATTGCTCCACCTTGGTTTCTTATTCTAATAGTTGAATTACTTTCTGGGTTTAGAATTCTACCTGTTAGAACAGTACCATCAGTAAGAAAGAGCGAGTCGACTTCGGCAGTTTGACCAAAACTGTGATTAGCAATTAATAAAAGAAATCCAATAAGCAGAATGCGCATCATAAGAAGGAAACGTTAATGATTACAATCTGTTTAATGAAATAAATTAATAACGCTCCCGATCCCTTTCTCGTCGGGGAGAAATTTCAAGCGTGTTACTAGCAATCTCATTGTAAAGCTTTCTGTTTCTTTGAATGTCAATAGCAAGATAAACTGCCGCTCTGAAGGATTCTTCACTTGCTATATTCTTTCCAACAATATCGAAAGCTGTTCCATGGTCAGGAGATGTTCTTATGATTGGAAGACCAGCTGTAAAATTAACTCCTTGATGAAATGCTATTGACTTAAAAGGAATTAAGCCTTGGTCATGATACATAGCCAATACGCCATCGAATTCTTTCCAAGTTCCATTGCCAAAAAAGCCATCTGCAGGGTAAGGACCAAAAGCCATAATACCCATTTCATTCGCTTTCTTTATCGAAGGAACTATAACTTCAGCTTCTTCTTTTCCTAGAAGACCACCGTCACCCGCGTGAGGATTTAGTCCCAAAACCGCAATCTTAGGACTTCTTATTCCAAAATCACTTAAAAGGGAATCTGCAAAAACTTTGAGTTTTTGGACAATCAAATCTGAGGTAATTAAGGAAGCTACGTCTTTTACAGGAACATGTCCGGTTACAGTTCCAACTCGCAAGTTTTCACTGACTAGTAACATTAAATAATTCTCAGTGTTTGATCTTTTTGCAAGAAATTCAGTATGCCCAGGAAATTTAAAATCAGGACTTTGAACATTATGCTTATCAATAGGAGCTGTAACAAGAACATCAATGAGCCCATTTTCTAAGTCATCCATAGCATGATTTAGCGACTTAACTGCCCACGCACCAGATGCTGGAGTTGCTTTGCCAGGGTCAAGACCTACATCAACATCTGTGAGGTTTATGAAATTACAATGGTGTTTTACCGCCTGAGATGCATCTGCTACTCCATAAAAACTAAAGTCCTGAACATCCATGATTTTCCTAAAACTGGCAGCTGCTTTATGAATCCCATAAACAATGGGTGTGCATAATTCTAGCATTCCGTGATCCATGAATGTTCTTATGATTACCTCGTAACCAATACCATTAAAGTCACCTTGTGATATACCTACCTTTACGGGAAGTCTTTTTGAATCGCTCATGCTTTACTTACTTTTTTTAGGTAGTTAAAAAGAAGTCTAACACCTGTGCCAGATCCACCTTTCCCTCTGTAACTATCAACAGAATCAAGAAATGCAGGACCAGCAATATCTAGATGTATCCAAGGATAATCAGTAAAACGTTCTAGGAATTTACCTGCAGTATTTGCACCAGCAATAGCTCCTCCAATATTCTTAATATCTGCAATATCACTTTTTAACATATCGCCATATTCATCCCATAATGGAAATTCTACAAGACGCTCATGCACCTCATTTCCGCTTTGTTTTAATTCATCAAACTCTGCCTGAGCAGTTCCCATGGCAACTATTCCATATTTTCCAATTGCTCTTGAAGCAGCTCCGGTTAACGTAGCTAAGTCAATGACAACTGAAGGTTTGAATTTCTTAGCGTAAACAAGTGCATCACTTAGAATAAGTCTTCCTTCAGCATCCGTATTAAGAACTTCCACGGTAGTGCCATCCGAAATGGTGATAATATCACCAGGAACAATCGCATTTCCATCAGGTCGATTATCTGTAGCAGGCACTAAAGCCACTGTCCAAACAGGCACTTCAGCCTTACTTATTGCTGCAATTGCCCCAATAACAGCAGCTCCGCCTCCCATGTCACACTTCATAGTCATCATCCCATCGCTAGGCTTAAGACTAAGCCCGCCTGTATCATAAACGACTCCTTTACCTACCAATACAACGGGCTTTTTATTTTTCGCATTTTTAGGCTTGTATTCCATAATAATGAATGCAGGTGGGTCAATTGAACCTTTATTAACGGCAAGCAGACCGCCCATTTTTAATGCTTCAATTTTGGATTTATTCAAAACATCCACCTTAAATCCACATTCTTTACCAAGCTTTTCACATTCTTTACCAAGTTGTACTGCTGTCAAATAGGAGAGAGGTTCGTTCACCAAATCTCTCGAAGTATGCACTGCTTCTGTTAGGCATTGAAGCTCATCAATTTGCTTTTGACTTACTTTATCAGAGGTGATTTTAACTTTCTTAAGTGAATTTCTGTCTTTATCGGCAGAAGCCTTATACTTTAAAAATTGATAATTGCCTAAGCTGAGACCTTCGCAAAATGCTAAAACACAATCTCCTGAATTACAGAAATCGAGCAATTGAATACTCTGCAATTTTCTAGAATTTATTGATGGAAGTAAAGAATTAGCGCATACTCTGATTGATTCAGTTGTTAATGCATCTGTTTTTCCTTTTGTAATAAACTGAATGAAGCTGTAGTATTCGTAATTATTGAGAATAAGAGATTTTTTACCTGCCTTTTCCTCGGTTTTAATATATTGAAGCTCTTGATCAGATAATCCACTTTTTTCAAGATCTTTTGAAGTATTACATAATAGTATTCGATCTGCTGGAATGGCTTTCTTACTTTTGCTGAGTTGTATGATTGACATAATAAAGTAGGTTTATCGGCAAATGTAGTGATTGAAGATGATAACCTGAATTGAATTAAAAAAAGGATTTACAAGTCTGCTTTATTTGTTATCATTATTCAAACTTTAATTGATCTTACTTGTTTTTAAAAGCATGGATACAGAGAATCTGTTAGAAAAAGCATCTCGATTTGAGTGGCTTAGTATTGAAGAAGGAATATATCTATTTGAAAATGCGCCTCTGGCGGATTTAATGGAAACTGCCAACGAACTGCGCAAAAAGCAAAAGCCCGACGGTAAGGTTACATGGATAATAGACCGTAATGTGAATACCACAAATGTGTGCATCGCAAACTGTAAGTTTTGCAACTTTTACAGAATACCCGGCCACGCTGAAGCGTATACGACTACTCTGGATGAGTATCGTGTTAAAATAGATGAACTAAGAAGATATGGTGGTGATCAGATGCTTTTGCAAGGCGGGCATCATCCAGAATTAGGAATTGAGTTTTATGAAAATCTCTTTCGAGATCTAAAAAGAGAATTTCCTGATATCAAGCTTCATGCTTTAGGTCCCCCAGAAATAGCACACATTTCTAAACTTGGAGGATTGAGCCATACAGAGGTGCTTCAAAGACTTAAGGATTCAGGCATGGATTCCTTACCTGGAGCTGGAGCTGAGATTTTAAATGATAGGGTGAGGAGGATGATTTCTAGGGGAAAGTGCACCGGTAAAGAATGGCTTGATGTTATGAGAGCTGCTCATCAGTTAAATATTACTTCATCTGCAACTATGATGTTTGGGCATATCGAAACTCTTTATGAGAGATTCGAACATTTGGCCTGGATTCGTGAAGTTCAATCTGAAAAACCAGAAAGTTCTAAGGGCTTCTTAGCCTTTATTCCTTGGCCATTTATGGACGATGGAACTTTATTAAGAAGAGTGAAGAATATTAGAAACAACGTAAGTTCTGAAGAGTATATCCGTATGATAGCTTTAAGCAGAATTATGTTGCCAAATGTTATAAATATTCAGGCAAGTTGGTTAACTGTAGGCGAAAAAACGGCTCAACTCTGCCTTCATGCAGGTGCTAATGATTTTGGTTCTATTATGATAGAAGAAAATGTTGTTTCCGCAGCGGGAGCACCACATAGATTCACCGCAGATGGTATTCAGAATGCCATAAGAGATGCTGGATTTGAGCCACAGTTGCGGACGCAACAGTATGAATTTAGAGAGATTCCAAAAACTATTGAACAGCAGGTAATCAATTATTAAACGAAAAGGCAACATCTTTTTACAATTTCCCGTTTAAGGCATAATGTGTACTTAATTCACTGTTATAATGTTGATAAGATGAGCAATATGACAGTTGGTTAGTGCACGTTAACAGTAAATTAGCCTCGATTTGAATAAACTTTACATTACGATTTTAGGGATTATCCTTCCTGCTTTTCTTTTTTCGCAACAGTTCGATAGAAGTGTTGTTTGGGGAGGTGCTCAGGCCGATAACGCCTCCAGAATTCTAATAGATTCTAACGGTGATTTTATTTGCGCTGGAACATATACAGGTAATTCAGATTTTCCTTCTGGTCAACTTCTTGGCTATGGTTTTCAGGATGTCTTTCTTACTAAAACCGCCTCTGATGGATCTGCAATTTGGCAGATTGGAATAGGAGGAAATAGCACAGACCAGCCTTCAGCCATTGCAATTGATGGAAATAATAATATTTGGCTTGCCGGAAGGTTCCAGTCAAACATTGACATCAATCCTGGGCCTACAAGTACCATTTTAACTGCTGACCCGTCATCAGGTCTTGATGGTTTTATTGCTAAATATAATGGGACAGATGGCTCTCTTTTACAGTTTTACAATATTTCAGCTGGAGGAATTATCGATATCAGAGGAATACAGATTAGTGAAGCAGGTGATATCTTTCTAGCAGGTCAGTTTGCTCAAACTGTCGACTTTGATTTTGGAGCAAGCGCTCATCAAGTTACCTCTAATGTTAATTCGGGTGATGGTTTTGTGGCTCGTTACAATTCGGATATGGAATTACAATGGGTCAATACCATTGGTTCATTTACTCCAGCCATAGATTATTTTAGTGATATAAAATTATCGCCAGATGGTAGTCTTTATGTAACAGGATTATTAGGAGGCAATGCCGACATCAACCCTGGTTCAGGTCAAACAATCTTAGAAGCAGCCATTGATGCTGTTTTGATACGCTATTCTCAATTAGATGGGTCACTTTCTTGGGGTTTAACGCTCGGCGGAAACTCAGTAGAATTGGGAGTTTCTCTTATGGTGACTGAGGAATTGGATATACTTTTAGTCGGGAACTTAAATTCGGCTTCAATGGACGTTGATCCGGGACCGGGCTCATTTTTACTGTCTAAAACAGGCACGGCCGCCGCTCCATTTATAATAAGATACTCTGCAGAGGCTGAATTTTTAAATGCACTTATTTTAGGAGGGTCTTCAACAAATTCTGCCAGCATCAATAAGGTTCTGCCTGGTTTCGGCAATAGCATTTTAGTTTTGGGAAGCTTTTCAGGAAGCTTAGACATTAATCCTTCATTAAGCACTCAGGAATTACTAGTTTCTCAGAATGGTTCAGATGATGCATTTATCGCTCAGTATTCAGTTAATTGGGAGTTAGACAGATTTCTGCATATCACAGGAGAAGGTGATGAAGTTTTAAACGATGGAGCTATTTCAGGTATTTACCTTTATGGTGCATTACAATTTAATGATAGCTGCAAGCCCAGCTCTTCAGATACTACAACAGTTCCTTTGAAATCGGCAGGATTTGATGCTGCAATTTTGGTTTGGAATATGAACCCGGAAGTGTTGACTGTAGAACCTTCTCCAGAAAGAAATATCGAAATTTATCCAAATCCAGCTGGGAGTTTTATCCAAGTTTCTGGTGTCAATTCTATAGGAAACTTGCAAGCATTCGATATGCAAGGTATAGTAGTGGTGCTTTCCAACAATTCGGGGCAAATCGACATCTCGTCGCTCACGAGAGGTATTTACATGCTAGAAATTACTTCCGCCGAAGGCGAAACCTTCTTTAAAAAGCTAGTTAAGAATTAATCTTTCCTAAAGATTTCAAGTAAATCAGCTTTAGCAATAACTTGACTTTCAACAGCACTTAAGCTAATTTCAGGAGCCTTAAGACCATTTTTAATCTTAAGTTTTAATGAAGTAAACCTTCTTATTTCATCGAAAAGTTCTGCTTTTATAAATCTTTCGAGGGTAAATTTCCCTCCTTCAACGATAACTGATTGAATTCCTTCATAATAAAGGTAATCCAAAATATTATTCAGCACAGGTTTAGAAAAATCAAGCTGGATTCGATCAACATTGAATATTTGTCTGGTTTCAAGCTTATTAAATACCAATGTTCTTGAATCGGTATTGAGAACAGGGTTATGCGATGGAACTTCCAACATTGGATCAATAAGAATTCTGAGCGGATTCTTTCCAGGCCAAAGTCTTGAAGTAAGTTGAGGTAAATCATTTAAAGCAGTGCTTTTTCCGATTAGAATCGCTTGCTCTTCCGTGCGATATTTATGCGACAATTGATGAGATGAAGTCGATGAAATTGCAAATGAACCTTTGGAATCATCTTGCCTTACCGAATCAATAAAACCATCAGCACTCTGTGCCCACTTCAGAATAACATAAGGACGTTTTTTCTCATGGAAAGTGATAAATCTTCTATTAAGAAAGTTCGATTCATCTTGTAAAACACCTTCAATAACCTCAAGTCCCGCATCTCTCAACTTGCTTATTCCTCTTCCTGCCACCAAAGGATTTGGGTCGATAGAAGCTATGACTACTTTTGGAATCTTATACTTCAAAATTAGATCAGCACAAGGAGGCGTTTTACCGAAGTGACTGCAGGGTTCTAACGTGACATAAAGTGTTGATTTTGAGAGGATATCTTTATCATTAACTGAATTAATTGCATTGACCTCCGCATGAGCTTCACCATATTGTCGGTGCCATCCCTCTCCAATAATTTCATTATTGTGAACAATAACACAACCAACCATCGGGTTTGGTGCCACGCTGCCTAATCCTCTTCGGGCAAGTTCCAGAGCACGACGCATAAAAACTTCCATCGCCCAAATGTAATTTAAAAGTAGAATTATATGTTTGTTGAAAGATAAATCCACTTTTCTTTGCACTCCCAAATTTGAAAATGAGAATTGCAGGAAATACACTTAGTGATATCAAAAGGTATTTTGATACTGAGTTGAGTGAAGAGTATGATGTAAGTGAGAGATTAGCCCTTTTTAGGCTTGTTGCTGGAGAAATTAATGGATTTTCGATGCTACATCTTCATTTAAATCCTAACGACCGAGTCAATGAAAGTGACCTCATCACCTATTCTCAATGGGTAAAAAGATTGAAGAATTTCGAGCCTATTCAATACATAACAGGTAAGAGCTGGTTTATGGATTTAGAGTTAGAAGTGAATCCATCGGTACTGATTCCAAGACCTGAAACGGAAGAGTTGGTGAATTTTATACTAATCGAAAATCCTTCAAAAGAGGTAAGAATCATTGATGCTTGCTCGGGTAGTGGTTGTATTGCTTTAGCATTGAAACATTATTTACCTCAGGCAAATGTTAGTGGTTTTGATATATCTGAAGCTGCAATAGAAACGGCTAAGAAAAATGCCAAGAAGAATGCTTTGGATGTTTTGTTTTTTCATGCCGACCTGCTGAATGAAGTCAATTGGGTAATTGAAGGAGAGATTGATATCCTAGTATCGAACCCTCCCTATATTCCTCAAATTGAGAAATCAAATCTGGCAAAGCATGTATATATGAGTGAGCCTGAAATTGCTTTGTTTGTGGCCGATGAAGATCCTCTTATTTTTTATAGACATCTTGGAAATTTAGCCAAGCGGAAGTTGAAAGCAGGAGGATTGCTTGTTTCAGAATGTCATCAAGATTTTACAACAGAAGTTGCCGACTTGTGGAAAAAAATGGGCTTAGCAAATCCTGAGATTCACTATGATTTGAGCGGTAATCCACGTTTTGTTTCTGTGAAAAATTCAGGCTTTTAAAAAAAGTGACTAATATTGAGTAGTATTTACTACTTTCGTTTGAGTAGCTTATAGATAGTAGTAAAAATAGATAATTCATAATTGCAACTAAATTTATCAACTAATGCCTAAGAAAACAGCTGAAGCTTCCTTGAAAGTTTCCAACGCTCGTCACCAATTCTCAGATCCAGAAAACAATTCAGGCTTCGTTATTTGGCAAGTATCTATGCTTTGGCAAAGAAAATTAAAAGCCCAGCTCGACACATTAGATATCACGCACGCTCAATTCCTTCTGCTGGCGGCTTTAGATTATCTCAGTACACAGAAAAAAGTTGTTTCACAGCAGGATCTTGCAGCTCATTGTAGAATTGATAAAATGATGACCTCCAAGATTCTCCGAACCATGCAAAAGAAAGGTCTTCTTACCCGAAAGAAAAATAAAATTGATACAAGGTCAAAGAACATGATGTTGAGTGAAGAGGGTGAACAGATTTTAAAACAAGCATTTAAGTTTGTAGATAGGGTAGACGGTGATTTCTTGTTACCGCTTGGTCTCAATAGTTTATCCTTTCAGGATGATTTGAGAGTTCTCCTCAAAAGCAACAAATAAAATCTGTGATAAATTGTAACTTGCTCTCTCAATAATTCGAGGGGTATGAGTTCAAGGTTTACGTTTCTATTCAGCATCATTTTTTCAATAACGAGTTTCGCTCAGGGGACAATTGATCCCTATCTAACAGAAAAGTTTTCTTCTGAAAACCAAAATTCATTTGAATGTCTTGTATTCTTTAGAGAAAGAGTTGATTTTCAGTCATTAGCGAACCGTTTCTATTTTCTTAATTTACCGGTAAATCAACGAGCTTCAGAGGTAATTGCTTCTCTGAAAAGCACTGCATCGTTGAGCCAATCAGGTTTAATTGATTTTATCAGAGCTTGGAACAGCGTGCATCCTGCCGAGCAGGCAGAAGTTAAAAATGAGTTTTATGTTATAAATGCTCTTGTTGTTAATGCAAATCAAGGACTTATAGAATTAATTGCACAGAAAGAGGAAGTTGAATTTATAACATCTACATCTCGCTTTCAAATACATGGAATTACGCCAGTTCAGATGATTGAGGCTAGTTCTAGAAGTGTTGGTGGACATGAGCAAGGTCTGGAAGTTATTGCTGCGCCCTTCATGTGGAATCTTGGATATACGGGCTTAAATAGGAGATTGTTTACAGTGGACACAGGTGTTTGGCCTTCACACCCTGCCATACAAAGGCAGTGGTTAGGAAATCATTTGCCACAAGAGCAAGTTTGGTTTGGTTTTGATTCGGAAGTGCCAGCAGATAAACCAGATGCCCACGGAACGCACGTTACTGGTACTGTTTTAGGACTGGACCCTGCCACCTCAGATACAATTGGTGTGGCATTTAATGCGAAATTTATGGCAGCAGATCCGATTGTTGAAGATTTAGCTGATATAAAACCGATAACTGAGACGCTTCAATCCTTTCAATTTGCATTGAACCCTGACGGGGATGATCAAACAATGGACGATATTCCAGATGTAATTTGTAATTCTTGGGGAATTGGTGACTCAATTTCAGCAGGTCTTTGCACGGCGCCTTTTATTGTTGATTTATATACAGCATTAGATTTAGCAGGAATTGCTGTTGAATACTCTGCCGGTAATAACGGCCCTTCAGCGGGAAGTATAAGTTTGCCTCAATATGTAACTTTAGATAGCCTTAATATTTTCACTGTTGGGGCGCTTGATGGGGCTAGTCCTAATTATACTATCGCTTCTTTTTCATCCCGAGGGCCTACTTCCTGTGATGTACCAGATGCTTGGAAAATTAAACCTGAAGTATCTGCACCTGGAGTAAATGTGAGATCAAGTGTGCAATGGAATCAATATGCAATGTATTCAGGAACATCCATGGCGGGGCCGCATGTTGCAGGTGCTGTATTGTTATTAAAAGAAGCTTTTCCTTTCTTAAGTGGTCGTGAAATACTCAATAGTTTGTATCAAAGTGCCATTGATCTGGGAGAAGAAGGGGAAGACAATACTTATGGAAGGGGACTTATTAATCTTGAAAATGCTTATAATTTCCTGTCACAAAGCCATACTCCTGTCCCTCCAAATACCTCAGCTTATGACATTGAAATAAGTTCTTTTTTAAATGGAGAAGTTACTTGTTCAGGGCTTCAATCAATTGATGTTTTGGTTAAAAACATAGGCTCTGAAACTATTTTAGGTGGAGCCCAAATCAATTTTTGGTTGAATGGAGAAGCTCAGCAGCCTGTTATGTTTGAAGACGCATTAGCAGCAGGATCTTCGATTGTTATTTCTCTAGGTAACTTTGATTTACTTCCAGGCAATCATGAATTGTATGCAGCACTTGAATTGAATGCTGAGCTAATCGAGCGAGAGCTAATCAATAACAAACGAGCTATGAAATTAACTGCTGTTCTAAGCCGCAGTTTACCTTTCGGAGAAAGCCTTGAATACAATGATCTAAACGGAAACGATTTACTTCTTATAAATCCCGATTATGGCAATACTTGGGATACAATCTCTACCGGAGGATTATCTAATAGCAGCTATTCTGCAAGAATGAGGTTTATTACCTACGGTAGGAAAGGTCAACTAGATGCTATTTATGCACCTGCTTTGAATATTCCTCAAGGTATTGATTCTCTAATTATTAAGTTCGACTATGCCTATAGATTTAGGACTGCTTCTTTATCAGATTCTTTAAAAGTAGAATGGTCAGATAACTGCGGTGAAACATGGAATATTGCTTTTAACAAAGGAGGAGAAAACTTGTCGACATTGGACAGTTCTTGGACACTTTTCAAACCATATGCTTCATCTCATTGGGCGAAATTCAGTACAGATATTTCGGGTAATTTCAACGGAGATCAACTCCTGGTAAGGTTCGTTGCTTATAATGCAGGAGGAAGTTTATTATACCTAGACAATATTGCGATATATGCAGATGAAGATCCGACTTCTGTTCTTGCGATAAACCCTTTGAGTTTATCAATTCAACCAAATCCAGCAACAACAGTTCTTAACATTACCAACAAAAGAAATTTTCAAAATGCCACAGTAAGCATTTTTGATGTGATGGGTCGTTTGATTTATACTGGAAAGCCTTCTGATAACTCAAAAAGCTACAGTCTTTCAGTTTCAAGCTTCGGTAAAGGAATTTATTTTGCCCAAGTTCAAAGCGAAGGAAAGGTTAGCACTGAGAAATTTATAGTGCAATAAATCAATAGTTTAGTCAAGTTGTTAGGACCAAATCACCTTTAGTTAACAAGCGTGATTAGGACAAATGGCTCTTCTTCAAAAGGAATTTATACGACAAATTGTCAAGGGTGTACGTTTCTAAGTGACATATTGTCAAGCCAGTGCGAATGTTTCAGACAAAAATGCACATTTCGGCCAGTGGATAGATAATTGACTAAAATGGAACGATTAAAAACATCAAAATGAACTTAAATCAATTTACTATAAAATCGCAGGAAGCTGTTCAAAAGGCACAGCAAATTGCATCAGAAAAAGGGCAACAAGCCATCGAATCAGGTCACCTTTTAAAAGGACTTCTTGAAGTAGACGAGCATGTTCTACCTTTTCTCTTCAAAAAACTAAGCATCAATATTTCAGGAATTAAATCAGCTCTTGACAGAATGGTTGATGCATATCCAAAAGTTAGTGGTGGGCAGATTTATCTTTCTAACTCATCGCAGCAAGTATTGAATAAAGCGGTTTCACTTATGTCTGAAATGAAGGACGAATTCGTTTCTATTGAGCATATCGCATTGGCTATGTTATCGGCAAATGATCAAGTTTCCAGACTGCTTAAGGACTCAGGAATTACTGAAAAGGACTTGAAGGCTGCTATATCAGAATTGAGAAAAGGTCAAAATGTGACTTCTCAAACCAGCGAGGACACTTACAACGCTTTGAATAAATATGCCAAGAATCTCAATGAAATGGCAAGAAATGGGAAGCTAGATCCAGTCATTGGAAGAGATGAAGAAATCCGCAGAGTACTACAAATACTAAGTCGAAGAACTAAGAATAATCCTATTCTAATAGGAGAGCCCGGAGTGGGTAAAACAGCTATTGCAGAAGGATTGGCTCATAGAATCGTGAATGGCGATGTGCCAGAAAACCTTAAGTCAAAACTTATTTATTCTCTCGATATGGGAGCTTTGATTGCAGGTGCTAAGTACAAAGGCGAATTTGAAGAGCGGTTGAAGTCGGTAGTAAAGGAAGTTGCTAATTCTGATGGAGATATCGTTTTATTTATCGACGAAATTCATACGCTTGTAGGAGCTGGTGGTGGTGAGGGAGCGATGGATGCTGCCAATATTTTGAAGCCTGCACTTTCAAGAGGTGAGCTCAGAGCCATCGGCGCTACAACCTTAAATGAATATCAAAAGTATTTTGAAAAGGATAAGGCGCTGGAAAGGAGATTTCAGAAGGTTTTAATTGAGGAGCCTGATACTCAGGATGCGATTTCCATTCTAAGAGGATTAAAGGAAAAATATGAAAACCATCACAAAGTTTTAATCAAGGACGAAGCAATTATAGCAGCTGTTGAAATGAGTCAACGCTATATAAATGATAGATTTCTTCCCGATAAGGCAATTGATTTGATTGACGAAGCAGCTTCCAAATTGAGAATGGAGATTAATTCACTTCCTGAAGAATTGGATGAATTAGAAAGAAGGATTCGTCAACTGGAAATTGAGAGAGAGGCCATTAAACGTGAAAATGATAGTAAGAAGCTATCTCAACTTAATGAGGAAATAGCAAATCTAGAAGATGAAAGAAATAGTTTTAGAGCCAAATGGCAAAGTGAGAAAGATGTACTAGATAATATTCAGAGGAATAAAGAACTGATTGATCAATATAAGTTAGAAGCAGAGCAAGCAGAGCGTGCAGGTGATTTCGGAAAAGTAGCTGAATTGCGCTACGGCAAGATGAAAGAAGCTGAATCAACTATCGAAGAGTTAAGAGAGCGATTACTCGAAACTCAAAGCGGCAAGGCCATGATTAAAGAGGAGGTAGATGCTGAAGATATTGCTGGCGTAGTTTCTAGATGGACAGGCATACCTGTGAATAGAATGATTCAGAGTGAGCGTGAAAAACTTCTTCACCTCGAACAAGAATTGCATAAAAGAGTTGTAGGCCAAGATGAAGCAATTGAAGCTGTTTCAGATGCCATAAGAAGAGCCCGAGCTGGATTGCAGGATAAGCGAAGACCAATCGGTTCATTTATTTTTCTTGGAACAACAGGTGTAGGTAAAACTGAACTTGCAAAGGCTTTAGCTGAGTTCTTATTTAATAATGATCAAGCAATAACTCGAATTGATATGAGCGAATATCAAGAGCGTCATAGTGTCAGTCGTTTGGTTGGGGCACCTCCAGGATACGTTGGTTACGAAGAAGGAGGGCAACTTACTGAAGCAGTAAGAAGAAAGCCTTACAGTGTTGTTTTGTTAGATGAGATTGAAAAAGCGCATCCTGATGTATTTAACATTCTATTGCAGGTACTTGATGATGGAAGGTTAACAGACAATAAAGGAAGATTGGTGAATTTTAAAAATTCAATCATCATTATGACTTCAAATATTGGTTCGCATTTGATTCAAGAGGCATTTGAAGGATTTTCTGAAGCAAATTATGATCAAGTTGTTGCGAAAGCTAAGCATGATGTTTTTGACCTTTTGAAGAAAACAATAAGACCTGAGTTTCTTAATCGAATAGATGATATCATCATGTTTCAGCCTCTTTCGAGGGAAAATGTTGAAGAGATTGTTAAGCTACAATTTATTGGAGTTCAGCATTTACTTGCTGAGCAAGGGTATAAGATTGAGGCAACAGAAGAAGCAATTGAATGGTTAGCTCAATTAGGTTATGACCCTCAATTTGGAGCGAGGCCAGTCAAAAGATTATTTCAAAAGAAAGTGCTGAATGAGTTAAGTAAGGAAATCCTTGCAGGTAAACTATCGCAGGATAAAACGATAGTGCTAGATATGATTGAGAACAATCTGTTCTTCCATTCAAAAGTTGAAGAGACTGTTTAAGCAAGAAGAAATGATAAAAAAAGCAGGGGAGACTCTGCTTTTTTTAGTTGATCACAACCTTACGAAAACGAACAGTATTGGCATCGCTTACTTTTACTATGTAAATCCCTGAATTAGTCAAATTCACTGTTTCTGAGATTTCCTTGGTTTCGAAAGCCTGAATAAGGCTACCAGAGTAATTCATGATTTCAATTCGCCTTTGTTTTACATCTTCAAATGAAATTTTAACTATCCCTTGAGATGGATTAGGATGAACTCTGAAGTCTTTATCATTCTTAGCCTGCTCCTCAATTCCGATAGGTGTAAAATCGCTAAGCCGATACTGACTGAAAAATCTCCAAATCTCTCTACTGGCGCTAAAATCCATATTTGTTGTGTTGATATTAAATAAAGCGCCAGGCCAGGAGTGACCTCCTCCAATGATTTTATAAAATTCAACACTTGAATTTGAGATGGGGCAATCCCAAACATAATGCTCAGCCGTGCAATTATCATTCATGTTAATATCGGGAACATCTTCAAAACTCCCGTCTGAATTACAATTGTTGTTATTTCTCCAAAATTCAACAACCGAATCAATCGGAGCAAATGCCAAATTCCCATTGAATGGAACTGTGCCATCCATCGTTCCGTGGATTTGCATTATTGGAACAGCTCTTCCGGGATTACAATCTGCAATTCTTAAGACATTCATACTTCCAGTTACAGAAGCAATAGCAGCGATTTTACTTCCTAAAGAGCAAGCTAAATCATAGCTCATAAAACCACCATTACTCATTCCCGTTGAATAGACTCTGTCTGAATCAATGGCATATTGAGAACTTAAATAATCTATAAACTGAGAAATAAAACCAATATCATCAATAGACGAAAGACCGAAGTTATTCCAGGATAAGCTACCTGTTAAATCTAAAGTGCCTTCAGGCATAGCAATGATAAAATTTGCTGTATCAGCAATCGAAGTGAAATTTCCGTAAAGGAATTGCTCTAGCGAATTTGAACCATATCCATGTAAATTCAAAACCAAAGGAAGATCCTCATTCCCTGTGTATGAAGCAGGAATGTATAACCTAAAAATGCGGGTTATTCCATCAACTTCAAGACTATCATAAATGTTCGTTTGTGCAGCTGTCAGTCCCGAATTCAAAGTGAAAATAAGAAACAGCAACTGGCTTAAAGACCTGAAAAACTTCATAGTGAGAATGTTTGATAACTCGCTTCAAAACAGAGATTTTACTCTATAGTTCAAAACAAGAATGTTGTTTGCAATTTATTCATTCTAGTTGAGCTATAAGTGAATAGTCAGTAATCAGTTTTCACTAAGTTCTGAAATAGTCAAAAGTTGTATCTTTACAATCCCAAATCAAACAATAGCTAAATGTACCGTCCCCGCCGCAGCGTCGTAACACTTGGTGAATTTATTATAGACCGTCAAGCTGACTTTCCATTCGCCAAAGGTGAATTATCTTCCCTACTCAGCGATATAAGTATAGCTGCTAAAATCGTTAATAATGAAGTAAATAAGGCGGGCTTAGTCAATATTTTAGGAGAAGCAGGAGCAGAAAATATTCAAGGAGAAAGCCAAAAGAAATTGGACGTTTATGCGAATGAACAATTCCTTGCAGCCCTAGCTTCTGGAGGTGAATGTGCAGGCGTTGCTTCTGAAGAAAATGACGAGATTATTCTTTTCGATGGACCTTCGAGCCAAGGAAAGTACATCGTTGCGATGGATCCTCTTGATGGATCTTCAAATATTGATGTGAATGTTTCAGTAGGAACAATCTTCTCTATTTACCGACGGAAAACCAAAAATGGTCCTGCTACTGTTGAGGATTTTCTCCAATACGGTTCAGATCAAGTAGCTGCTGGATATATTGTTTATGGTTCATCCACCATGTTGGTTTATACCACCGGTAACGGTGTGAATGGTTTTACCTTAGATCCCGCCATAGGCGAATTTTGTCTTTCTCATGCCAATATGAGAATTCCTAAAGGAGGAAATATTTACTCTGTTAACCAGGGTAATTTTGTTCACTTTCCTGAAGGAGTTAAAAAGTATATCAAGAGTCTTCAAATTGATGATAAGGCTAATAAAAAGCCCTATACGTTGAGGTATATTGGTTCCTTGGTTAGTGATTTTCACCGAAATCTTATTAAAGGTGGAATTTATATCTATCCAACAACCTTGGCATCGCCAAAAGGTAAGCTTCGCTTGATGTATGAATGTAATCCCATGGCTATGATTGTTGAACAAGCTGGAGGAAAAGCAACCGACGGTTTCAATGATATTCTAGAAATAAAACCGACAGATATTCACCAAAGATGCCCTCTATTCGTTGGTTCAACGGCAATGGTTGATGAAGCTATGGATTATATTAAGGAATATAGCGACGCTAATCATCAACCACAGTATATCGGTAAGGAACTTTAAACTCAGTCCTAACTAGTGTCAAAAAAATATTTTTACCCAATCAGTCGGTTTAGCAAACAACAAGACTGCTGAGACGTTATTTACCTGCTTTGACAACTTCACAATTAATTGAAAAGTATCGCAGTCACCCTGCAGCAGAAATCCTTTTAAAAGGGATTGAACCTGAAAATATTAACAGACTTGCTTTCTCAGGACTAACAGGTTCACTTGAATCTATTTTTATTGCAACCTCTTTCATTGAGCTTGCTCGTCCTTTTATTTGTGTAATTCCCGATAGAGAGCAGGCAGCTTACCTATTAAATGATTTAGAACGATTAATTGGTCAGGAGCAGGTGCTATTTTTTCCTTCTTCCTACAAAAAACCATACGATCCCGAATCATCAGATGCCAATAATAAACTACTTCGTGCTGAGGTTCTATCTCGATTAAACAGTTCGAAAAAGCCAGTTTGCATCGTAACTCATCCTGAAGCTCTATTTGAAAGAGTAGTTACACATGGAAATTTAAAGAGAAATACTTTTAAGATTCAGAAGGGAAACAACCTTTCAATCGACTTTTTAAATGAACTGTTGCAGGATTATGAATTTGAAAGAGTCGATTTTGTAATTGAGCCTGGTCAGTTTGCCATTCGAGGAGGAATTCTCGATGTATTTTCTTTTTCTGATGAATACCCATTTCGCCTAGAGTTTTTTGGTGATGAGGTCGATTCTGTTAGATCTTTCAATCCGGAGGATCAACTATCTGTTAAAAACCTTGATTTTGTGCAAATAGTCCCTGATGTACAGGGGAAAATCATGCGCGAAAGCAGAGAGAGTTTTCTTGAATTTATTCCTTCAAACTCAGTGATGTGGATTAGGGAAACTCAATTGACTATTGAAAAGATAGAGAATGAATTCCTTAAAGCTGAAGTTATTTACAAGAGCCTCGGCAAAGATTCTATTCAGCTTCCACCCGAAGAACTTTATTGTTCAGGAAACCTTATCGCTTCGCAAGTTTTGAAATTTACTACTGTTGAAACAGGGCAGGGTAAACGTTTTCAAATGAAAGACACAGTAAGGGTAAATTCTCATCCTCAAACATCATTTCAAAAGAACTTTGAACTCATCACCTCAAAATTTTCTGAAAACACAGCTAATAGAATCACTAATTACATCTTTTCGGAAAATCCAAAGCAAATTGAAAGGATTTATTCTATTTTCGAAGATATAGGTAAGGATGTTCAATTCACTCCAATTACCTATGCGTTGCATGAAGGCTTTACCGATTATGACTTGAAGATTGCATGCTTCACTGATCATCAACTTTTCGATCGCTATCATAGATTCAAACTGAAAGATGGGTACGCTCGAAAAGAGGCAATTACACTCAAAGAATTATCAGGCCTTCAGCCAGGAGATTTTGTCACTCACGTAGATCATGGAGTAGGTAAATATGCTGGATTAGAGAAAATTGATGTAAACGGTAAAATGCAGGAAGCAATTCGGTTAATTTATCGAGATAATGACATCCTTTACGTCAGTATTCACTCCCTTCACCGAATCTCAAAGTTTACTGGTAAAGACGGCACCGCGCCCAAATTGAACAAACTTGGAAGCAATGTTTGGAGTAACCTAAAACAGAAGACTAAATCAAAAGTCAAGGATATAGCTAGAGATCTCATAAAACTATATGCCGAAAGGAAGACAAAAAGAGGATTCTCATTCGCTCCAGATAATTATCTACAAACCGAGCTGGAAGCATCCTTCATTTATGAAGACACACCCGATCAAATAAAGACTACCAAAGATGTAAAGCGAGACATGGAAAAACAAGCTCCAATGGATCGTCTTGTTTGCGGAGATGTTGGCTTTGGTAAGACTGAAATCGCAGTGCGAGCTGCATTTAAAGCAGTTAACGATAGTAAACAAGTGGCCGTGCTTGTTCCGACTACCATTTTAGCCCTTCAGCATTACAAAACATTTAAAGAAAGACTTGGCTCATTTCCTTGTACTGTCGATTATCTCAATAGATTCAAATCTGCCAAAGAGCAAAAAGAGACTATTGAAAGACTGAGTAGAGGAGAGATTGATATTCTTATTGGAACACATAGATTGATAAGTAAAGACGTAAAGTTTAAAGACTTAGGTCTTATGATTATCGATGAAGAGCAAAAGTTTGGTGTTTCAGCAAAAGAGAAGCTTCGTAAGATTAAGGTTGATGTGGATACCCTAACGCTCACAGCGACTCCTATTCCTAGAACTTTGCATTTTAGCATGATGGGAGCTAGAGATTTAAGTGTAATTAATACGCCTCCTCCGAATCGATACCCTGTTCAAACAGAGCTACATACATTCAATGAAGACATTATTAAGGAAGCTGTAAGTTTCGAGGTTCAAAGAGGTGGACAAGTGTTTTTCGTGAATAATAGAGTCCAGAATATTCAAGAAGTTGCTGACATGATTCGCCGACTTGTTCCAGGAGTTCGAGTTTTAGTAGGCCACGGTCAGATGGATGCCCATCAGCTAGAAGACGTGATGATGCGTTTTATAGATGGTGATGCAGATGTTTTAGTTGCAACAACTATTATTGAATCAGGACTAGATATTTCAAATGCCAATACCATAATTATAAATAATGCTCATTTATTTGGTTTGAGCGATTTGCATCAGATGCGCGGTAGAGTAGGGCGAAGCAATAAAAAGGCCTTCTGCTATTTGCTCACCACACCCATTTCTCTTTTAACGGCAGATGCTCGCAAAAGACTTAAAGCAATTGAAGATTTTGCCGCTTTGGGCAGCGGATTCAATATAGCTATGAGAGATTTGGATATCCGCGGTGCGGGAGATTTGCTTGGGGCAGAACAGTCGGGCTTTATCGCAGAGATTGGTTTTGAAATGTACCAGAAAATCCTTGATGAAGCTATTCAGGAATTGAAGGAGAGCGATTTTCAAGATGTTTTCAAGGAAGAAATTGAAGAAAAGCGAAAAATTTGGGTTAGTGATTGTCAGATTGATACGGATATGGAATTGGTCATTCCTGATCGCTATGTCACAAATATTACTGAGAGGCTGCTGCTTTACAAAGAATTGGATAGCCTTGAGAAAGAGGAAGATTTAGATGGATTCAAGAAAAGGCTTGAAGATCGATTCGGACCTGTTCCAAAGCAAACCCTTGAGCTTATTAATACGCTAAGACTTAGGCGCATTGCCAAGGATATGGGCTTTGAGAAAGTTGTCTTGAAGCAGAAAACGTTTGTTGGTTATTTTGTCCAGAATCAACAATCATCCTTTTATCAAAGTCCTTTCTTTTCTAACTTAATGCAAAATGTAATGAAGTTATCTGGCAAAGCCAGGATGAAGGAAAGAAATGGAAAGTTGACCCTTGTTATGGAAAACATTTCTAATATTGATTCTGCTGTTCAAGTTTTAAACGAGTTTGTCAGCAAACTTGAAAGTGTTTCTTAAGCGAAAAATTCTTCGTTCTTAATCAAAAGAATTCAAATAGAACCTAGTAAAAATGCATGTATTTCTTTTTTCCCCTCCGGGGGATAATAATAGAGTTCAACTTGATGAAAATGAAAATCATCATGCAATTAAGGTTCTTCGATGTAAAGTTGGCGAGGAGGTCAAGCTTTTGGATGGAAAAGGAGGTATTTATCAGGCTAAATTTACAGAAATATCAAGCAAAAGCTCCATCTTAGAAATTACAAGCCGAAGTAAGCAAAATGCGCTGCCTTATAAACTTCATCTTGCTGTAGCACCAACAAAAATGATAGATCGCTTTGAATGGTTCTTGGAAAAAGCGACAGAAATTGGGGTTCATGAAATAAGTCCAATTATCACAGATAGGTCCGAAAGGAATGTTGTTAAAATGTCAAGAATGCAAAAAGTAGTACAAGCGGCTATCAAACAATCTATGCAAGCTTACTTTCCAATAATAAATGAAGCCTTGCCATTCAAAGAATTTATCAAACAGCGAAATGCACCAAATAAGTTCATTGCTCATTGCATGGATTCACCAAAACAAAGTCTTATTCAATCTGTTGATATTCACTCAGAAAATATAGTCTTAACTGGACCAGAAGGTGATTTCACAGAAAAGGAAGTTGAACTGGCACTTAAAAACAATTATCTTCCTGTTACTTTAGGAGAAAGTCGTTTAAGAGCAGAAACTGCAGCAGTTGTAGTAAGCGCTCAAATAAATGCAATTCTTCAATTTAAAAACTAAATCACCACGTTTTAGTAAAAGTTCACGAAGTTTGTACAAATTAGTTACATGATCAGAAAAGTCATAGCCATCATACTTTTAGTTGGATTGTTTCTTTCCAGCGAAGCACAATCTTTCAGTATAGGACTTCTTAAGTATAACGGTGGAGGAGATTGGTATGCCAACCCAACATCCCTTCCCAATCTAATTCAATACTCTAACAAATATTTGGGGACACATATAGATGAAGAACCAGTAACGGTTGATGCAGGAGATCCTGAGATTTTCAACCTTCCTTTTGTTCATATGACGGGACATGGAAACGTGATATTTTCACCTTCAGAATCTGAGAATCTCCGTAATTATCTTTTAGCTGGTGGATTTTTACATATTGATGATAATTATGGAATGGATCCTTTCATCCGTCCTCAGCTAAAGAGAATCTTCCCAGAACATGAACTGGTTGAATTGCCACCTTCGCATCCGATATTTCATAGCAAATTCGACTTCCCTAATGGTATTCCTAAAATCCATGAACATGATAGCAAGCCGCCTCAAGCCTTCGGTATAATTCACGAAGGTCGTTTAGTTGTTATGTATACTTTTGAGTGTGATTTGGGAGATGGTTGGGAAGATCCTTCTGTTCATAATGATTCAGAAGCTGCTCGACAACGTGCCCTTAAAATGGGTGCAAACATGTTATACTATGTTTTCATGGCCGATGATCCTAAATCATCCAATAAATAAGGTTAATGGTTAAAGGTCGCATTTTAGCAATTGATTACGGCAATAAACGAATAGGTTTAGCCGTGACTGATAGCTTGCAAATCATTGCGGGACCCTTGAAAACTGTTCATTCTCAAGAAATATTATCATTTCTAAAAGAGTATGTTCCCAAAGAAAAGGTAGTTGAAATTGTAATTGGTGAGCCAAAACATATGGATGGCACCGAGAGCGGACCTATCGAGGCTTTATCGAATTTTAAAAAAGCTTTAGAAAGATTCTTTCCAGAAATACCTATTCATATGGTCGATGAACGTTTTACCAGTAAGATGGCAATGGCATCACTTCATCAAAGCGGAGCTTCAAAAACCAAAAAGAAAAACAAAGAAGAAATAGATCTTATTAGTGCTGTGTTAATTTTACAAAGTCACATGGAGCGAAATAACTTTCTAAAGCATTAATTTTGCAAAATGATTTACCCGATTGTAGCATACGGTTCGCCCGTGCTAAAGAAAAAAGCAGGAATAATTGATAAAGAATATCCTGATTTAGAGGATGTTATACAGAATATGTTCGATACTATGTATCATGCTCATGGAGTTGGACTAGCTGCTCCCCAAGTAGGCATGTCTATTAGGTTGTTTATAATTGACGCAAGTCCATTTGCTGATGAGCAACCCGAATTGAAAGGGGTGAAAAAAGTATTCCTTAATGCTGAAATAATTGAAGATGGGGGAAAAGAGTGGAAGTTTAATGAAGGTTGCCTAAGTATTCCTGGTATCAGAGAAGATGTTGAAAGAAAGCCTGAGATTACTATTCGTTATCAGGATGAAAAATTTGTGCAGCATGAAGAAAAATTCTCCGGTATACTTGCTCGTATAATTCAGCATGAGTACGATCATATTGATGGTATTCTTTTTACAGACCATTTAAGTCCTTTGAGAAGAACCTTACTTAAAGGTAAGCTTCTAGATATTTCTAAAGGCAAAGTTGATGTTGATTATCGCATGAAATTTCCAATGCAGAGGAGGTAGTTCATTGATTTTTCTATTTTTACACCCAATCAGATATAAAAACATATTTATGATGCGCAAATTAGTTTCAGGATTAGCTCTTTTTACCTTGGTTTTACTTTTTGCCTGCGGAGCAGGAAGAGATGAGAAAATCGCTTCAATTAAAGATTTAGAAAGCAGACTTCTGAAGGATTCTGTCTCTGCCAAAGATGAAGTAGCTGCTTATAATTTGCAGGTAGCTTACACTGATTTTGCAGAAGATTTTCCTAAAGATCCAGAAGCATCAGAATACCTTTTCAAGGCAGCCAATCTGAGTATCAATTTAGGCTGGGGCGAATCAGCAATAAATATTCTAAATAAATTTATTGATTTGTATCCAAATGATAAGCGTACTCCTGAAGCGTATTTTTATAAAGCTTTCGTTTACGACAATCAGATAAATGATGATGTGAGGGCAGGGGAGGTTTACAGAACCTACATAGAAAAATACCCAAGCCATGAATTTGCTTCCGCTGCTGATGCTTCCATCAAGAACCTTGGTAAATCTGATGAAGATTTGATTAAGGAATTTGAAATGATGAATGCAGCAGCTGATTCTCTTGCAGGAGATACACTTGCTAAGAATTAATTTTCAAAGGATATCTCGCCAGTGATGACTCACTGTTATCAGAAAATAGTCCCTGCTTAAATTTATAATAACCTGTAATTGCTATCATTGCAGCGTTATCTGTGCAGAATTCAAAATCGGGGATATAAGTCGAGAAACCTTTTTCTTTTAGGTTAAGAAAAGCATCTCGCAAACCACTGTTAGCTGAAACGCCTCCTGCTAAGGCAATTTCTCTAATACCTGTTATATTAGAAGCTTCAAGTATTTTGTTCATTAAAATAGATACGATTCTTCCTTGCAATGAAGAGCATAAATCATGGATATTTTTCTCGACGAAATCAGCATCCTTCTTTAATTCATCTCTTAATAGATATTGAAAAGAAGTCTTCAATCCACTGAAGCTCATATTTAAACCTGGTGCTTTAGGTTCAGGGAAAGAAAATCTGTTTTTATTACCAAGTTTTGCCAATTTATCGAGCGTTGCGCCACCCGGATATTCAATTCCCATAAGCCTTGCAGCTTTGTCAAAAGCTTCACCTGCAGCATCATCTTGCGTTTCTCCAATAATTTCCATCTCTAAATATGAAGTAACTTTTACTATCTGTGTATGACCTCCAGAGACAGTCAAACATAAAAAAGGGAAACTAGGCATAGGTTGTCCTTTATTTATAAAGTGCGCTAGAACGTGCCCTTGCATATGATTCACCTCAATTAGTGGTATGTTAAGAGAAGATGCCAGACCTTTCGCGAATGAACTTCCTACCAATAAACTACCTAATAATCCAGGTCCTCTCGTATATGCAATTGCATGAAGGTCGCGTTTATGTATTTTTGACAGGCGAAACGCTTCCTCAACAACCGGGACAATGTTTTGTTGGTGTGCCCGGGAGGCGAGTTCAGGAACTACTCCTCCCCAGTTTTTGTGGACTTCCTGACCTGCAACCACACTGGCAAGTAATTTGTCATCTTGTATCAAGGCAGCTGCCGTATCATCGCAGGATGATTCAATACCAAGAATATTAATAGGTTTATTTAACATTTTTCAAATCTTTCATCTATCAAACTTCTTCGCAAAATAACGGGTTTTTTTCTGCTCTTTATCCTTGTCTCTCTGGCAGGGTGTCTTGTTATTTTTCAAAACGCATCATTTCAAACTTGGCTTGCAAAAGAAGTTTCACTAAGAATCAGCGCTGAATTGGGCGCTACAGTGAAAATAGATAAGGTAAAAATTAGCTTTTTTGATAGAGCAGAGATTGAAGGGTTTTATGTTGAAGATTTACACCAAGATACCCTCCTGTATTTGCAATATCTCGAAGCAAATTTCGATGATGTATACCTTGGTTTTTCTCATTTTGATTTTGATAAGGTTGTACTTCGTAATGGTCAATTTAATGTTCGCCAGTTTCAGGGCGAAGACGATTTAAATATTCAGTTTATACTCGATAAGATTAATCCACCTAGAGGTCCCAACGATACTATAAGATCTGCACCGCCTGAACTTTTTTTCTGGAATGTTGATTTTGAAGGGATAGACTTCACCTATGAATATAGAGATAGTATTGTTGATACTACATCAGGCTTAAACCAAGATCTAATAAGAATTAGAAATATTCATGCTCACATGGAGCGTTTTCTCCTTATAGATGATTCACTTTCAGGCGATATACGTAAAATGAGTTTCACAGAGGCAAATGGCTTTGAAGTGAAAAATATGCAATCAGAATTTATTGTTGCATACACCACAATGGATTTTGCCAACCTTAAGTTGCAAACCACTTCCAGCAGTCTAGTAGGGAAATTTCATTTTGACTATGACAATTATGGTGAGCTAAGCGACTTTATTGAAGAAGTTCAAATGAGAGGCTCTATCCGATCATCTTCAATAGACCTAAATGAGCTATCCTACTTTTCTAATGAACTCAAAGGGCTTAACAAGAGAATTTCATTAATTGGTGACTTCAAAGGGAGAGTAGATAATTTGATAGGTAGAAATGTTGAAATTAATCTTCCTGATGAGTCGCGTTTTATAGGAAACCTTGCCATTCAAGGATTACCAGATACTGATCAAATGACTTTTCAAATTGAGGCGAAAGAAATTTCGACTACAAGTCATGATTTGAATAATTTTCCTCTTTATCCTTTTTATAAAAATGAGCTTCTTAGTGTACCTAAGGAAATTGATGCTCTAGGGGAAATAAAATATACAGGAAAACTATCAGGCTCTTTAGATGATGTTCAAATAGATGGCGTTCTCCTTACAGATGCTGGAGATGTTGATAGCCATATTCGCTTTTGGTATGACAAATCACTGAAGGATTATGCTTATGAGGGTGATTTTAGTACTCCGAATTTAATGCTTGATAAGCTCGTGAAGTCAAACCCTCAACCAGGCTTAATTTCAATGGAAGCTAATATACAAGGCTCAGGTTTTAGCACAGAAACACTTTCTGCTTTGTTAGTTGGAAGTATAAGTGAGTTTACACTCGATAATTATACTTATCAGGATATCACTCTTAATGGCAATGTTAGTAATAAAACTTACGACGGTAGGTTGAAAATTAATGATAAGAATATTAGATTAACCTTTGCTGGTTTACTTGATTTATCCCAAAAAAGAGCAGTTGCAGATTTTAATGCAACTATCGACCATCTCGATTTAGAAGCTTTAGGCTATCTAAAAAAAGATTCAAGTTTAATTATTTCAACAATTATCACCTCTAGTTATACAGGTAACAACATTGATGAGCTTGATGGTCAAATTGAATTAGCTGAAACATCTGTACGTTATGGAAAGACAAAATATTTAATTGATGATATTCTTCTAGAGTCTCATGGAGATTATATTGAGCGAAATCTCAGTCTTTTATCTGATATAGCTGATGTTGAGTTAAAAGGGAAATACAAAATCGCAAAGTTACCTGATGCTATCTCGGGTGTGCTAAACTCCTTTCTACCGAGCTTTACCAGGATAAAAGCAGATGAAGATGACGTATCGAAGAATCAAAGCTTCGATTACGACATTACTATCAAAAACCTTGATTTAATTTCTGCTATATTTTTCCCAGACATAAAGGTTGAAGGCCCAACCAACATAAATGGTCGATTTGATTCAGGTCAAAATCTCATTAAAATGGATGCTATTTCACCAATGGTTTCCGTTGCAGGAATTGAATTTTCCAGATTTAAAGCAGGTGCATTTTCTGAAGGTTCAGGTCTCAAGCTTTTTGCTGGTGCAAATAGAATGAATCTTGATGATTCTGTGCATATTAACCATGTTTATTTTGATAGCAGAACTATTACTGATAATATTGAATTCACAATCGATTGGGCATCAAAAACAACCATTGATGCTCCAGATGCAAAGTTAAATGCAAAGGCAGTTTTCTCAGGTTCAAAAATTGAAATGAATATTCTTCCTTCCTTAATTCTAATTGAGGACACATTGTGGAAAGTAAATGAGGAGAATACTATTGTTATAGACACGGGTTTAGTAATCTTCGATAATCTTTCATTTGTGCATCTTAATGAATTTGTGAGGTTGGATGGGAAGATATCATCAGATACTGAGGACGAATTGGATATAATCCTTGATAATTTTCAATTAAGAAATATTAATCCTTTCATCGAGAACAACGGAATTAAATTACAAGGTTCAACAAAAGGAATTATCTCTGTTTCTAACCTTTTGAAAAAGCCATTCTTTAAAAGTGATTTACTTGTTAAAGGTATTTATGTAAATAATGATTTGATTGGAGACGGGAAAATCCTGAGTAAATGGGATAGAGAAGCAGAGCGAATAATTCTAGACATCGAATTGTCTGCTAACGGTATTCCTAAATTGGTGATGAACGGATATTATATTCCTTCGAAGAAGGAAAACAATATCAATATCACAGCGAGTATGAATAATATTCAAATGGATTTATTTAAGCCGTATGTAACTGATTTGTTTTCAGATATGTCGGGTCTTGTAGATGGAAAATTAACTTTAACAGGGTCATTATTTAAACCAGTAGCTGTTGGAACAATTACCTTGAAAAGAGCCGCAGTTACAGTTGACATTTTAAATACCAGGTACTTTTTAGCTCATGAATTTGAAATAACCAAAAATTTAATTCAAGCCAAGGATGTCGTAATTACAGATGAAAATGCACATACCGGGCGATTAGATTTAAAAATAAAGCATGATTATTTTAATGATTTTGAGTTTGATATAAATTTATTAGCCAATAATCTGATGGCATTAAATACAAATGAAACTCAAAGTGATTTATTCTATGGGCAGGCTTATGCAACCGGAACTTTTAGCGCAAAAGGCCCATTGGATAATATTGTGATGAATATTTCTGCAAAAACAGAAAAGGGCACTACATTCTATCTTCCTCTAAGTGAAACTGGTGATATTAGTCAGCAGGACTTCATCACGTTTGTTTCCTCTAAAAATGACACATTAAAAGCGTCTATTCCTGTTAATCAACTAAAGAGTAAGGGATATGAATTAAATTTTAATCTTGAGGTTACGCCCGATGCAGAGGCTTTACTTTTGTTTGATCCTAAAGTCGGTGATATGATTAAAGGAAATGGAAGAGGCAATCTACGACTTGAAGTTACCGAAGCGGGTGAATTTAATATTTATGGAGATTATATAATTGATTCAGGGGACTATCTCTTTACACTCCAAAATGTGATTAATAAAAAGTTTGTCGTTCAAAAAGGGGGAGTGATTAGTTTTAAAGGTGATCCATATGATGCAGATATCCAGCTTGCAGCGATTTACAGGGTTCGCACTTCGTTATATAATTTGGTGAAGAATATTGATTCTAGTTCAGCGGTTAAACGTGCCATCGATGTAGATGCAGTTATGAATTTATCAGATAAATTAATGAAGCCAACAATTAGTTTCAATTTGGTTTTACCAAATGCTGATGAAGATGCTAGAAACTTGCTCGCCTCACAAATTACAAATGAAGATGAATTGAACAGACAAATTTTCGCACTTGTAATGTTTAGAAATTTTTGGCCAAATCAAGGGGGAGCAGGAGATGCAAGCGGATTAAACGGAGTAGGTTCAAATGCTTCTGAATTACTTTCAAGTCAATTGAGTAATATGCTCTCACAATTAAGCGACGATGTCAACATTGGTGTCAATTATTCACAAGGTAATGCTGATACAAGAGATCAGGTTTCAGTGAACTTATCCACTCAAATATTTAACGATAGAGTTTCCATAGATGGTAATGTTGGCACAGCTGGAACTGCCGCTAATACAGAAAATACGTCTAATATGGTAGGTGAATTTAACATAGAGGTAAAACTCACCGAAGACGGGGCAGTGAGAATAAAAGTATTTAATCGCTCCAATCAATATTTACTCGTAACGAATGATGTTCCTTACACGCAAGGTGTAGGTTTATTTTATAGAAAAGAAGCAGAAACATTTGGTGAATTGTTCAAGAAACAAAAATAATTATACTAAATTCATATAATTATTTTAGTTTATGACTATTATACCTGGAGCAATAGCTGCTTTTTTAATTGCAGCAGTTTATTTGATGTTTTTGAGGGAAATGGACATTTTTGAGAAAGAAAAGAAGCGCTTCTCAATCATGTGTTTTATTCTAGGGGCACTATTCACTTTTTTATTGATTCCGCTTCAAATGAAATTCCCTATCATGGAATGGCTGCCATCTAGCGGAGACTTTCTTACAAGATTCAAGTTCCACTTTTTTGCTGTTGCCTTTTTTGAGGAGTTTGTAAAAATCCTTCCTTTCATTATCATGTTACGACTTCCAAAAGTCATGGATGAGTCGTTTGATTACATTAAATACGCCTCAGTGGGGGCTTTAGGATTTGCAACGGTTGAAAATGTTCTATATTTTTCTAGGAGTCTCCATATTATTGAGGGGCGAGCCTTCTATACTGCAGTTTTGCATATGTTTACCTCGTCAGTGATAGCTTATTCAATTTACTATGCGCGAGTTAAAAAAGGAAAAAGTATAATCACTTCTTTTGCTCTCTCTTATGTTTTAGCTGTAGCACTTCATGCTTTATACAATGCATTAATATCAGAATCGGAAACTCATATTTTAGGCGTTGCTTTTGTTGGTGTAAT
>JBBEBC010000047.1:0-37075 GCA_040882555.1 Bacteroidia bacterium | reverse complement strand
GGAGTATGGTCAGGATCTAATTTAAATGGAAATATTTACACACCAAACGGAATAGGTACTCAAACATTGACCTACACATTTACCGATTTAAATGGCTGTATAAATTCAGATCAGAAAACAATTCAGGTTGTTGCACCAGTTTTTCCTGAAGCCGGAATGGATATTGAATTATGTATCTCTGATTCAATAATAATATTAGTACCTGTTAATAACCAAGGAGGTGTTTGGTCTGGCTCGGGAGTTTCATTAAATAGTCAAGATTATACATTTAATCCAGTTAATGCTGGTGCTGGTCAATTTGTACTTACATACACAATATTTCCCAGTACAACATGCCAAACATATGATTCACTATCAGTTACTGTATTTGATTTGCCAGAAGTAAAGCTTGGACCAGATTTAGGTTTTTGTATTGATGATGCATGTTTTCAACTTGATGATTTTGTTCCGACTAACTCAACAGGAGGAGTGCCACCGACAGGCTTGTTTTATAGTACAGGGATTATCTCTAATTTGGGATTATTTTGTCCTACTCAAAATGTGCCTGGCGACCAAACAGTATATTATCAGTATACAGATCCAATAACTACTTGTTTGAATAGAGATTCATTAATCATACAAGTTCATCCATTACCAGTTCCTGTATTTGAATTAGATTCATTTGTATGTGTTAATACACTATTCCAACCAAATAATATAAGTCTAGGAGATACTATTTATGGTGGAAACTTAACTTATGAGTGGATAGTTTATAATTATCTCGGGCAAGAATATGATTTTTATTCAGGTCTATCTCCACAGATTGTTATAGCTGACACTGGTACTTATTTAATTCATCTTTTATTGACTACTGAATTTGGTTGCAGCTCAGAATATGAGCAATCACTTACAATTATTGACTTGCCAAATTTAAATTTCGATTTGTCAGCATTTTCAGGTTGTGCACCCTTGGTAGTTGGTATTGAGAATTTCACCACCGGAGTTGGATTGAATTATAACTGGTCAGTAGATGGAATTTATTCAGATTTAACAGCATTTCCAGATTCAATTATATTCCCATCACCTATTTTAGGTGATACAATTTACACTGTACATTTGAATGTATCGAATCAATGTGGAAGTAGAGATCTAGATACTAATTTTCTAGCCCGTCCAACGCCAGTTTCTATTCAATTGGTTGATTTCTATTCTGGCTGTAGCCCTTTTGTGCCAGTATTTACAAATGCCAGTTACGGCTCTCCAGATGCATACCAATGGGTTTTCAGCGATGGATTAATTTCTTCAGATACAGTTCCTATTGGACATGGATTTATTGCCATTGATAATGACACGACTGAATATTCAGTGATTTTAATTGCACAAAATACCTGTGGAGTAGATTCATCGATCATTTATCTTACCGCCTTGCCTAATACAGTAGTGGCATTTTTTAATACTATTCCCCAGTTTGGATGTGCACCACTAAATGTTCAGTTTTCCAATTTTTCTTCTGGTGCTAATGAATTTACGTGGAATTTTGATGACGGAAGTCCTGATTTAACTACCTATAACACTAGTTATATTTATGAAACTGGAGGTGTTTATGATGTTAGCTTAATAGCAAGTGACGGCTGTTCTATTGATACTGCATACGCAACTGTCAACGTATTTCAGAAACCTGAGGTGCTTTTTGCATTGGAAGAAAATGCTATTTGCAAGGGAAATTCTATTGAAGTGAATAACTTGTCTCAAGGAGCTGCAGCATATTTATGGAACTTTGGCGATGGAGAAACAAGCACTTCTATTCAACCAGCATATATTTATAATCAAGCGGGAGATTATTTAATTCAATTAATTGGCTATTCTCCTGTTTTTGGATGTCCAGATACAATGAGTTTACCTATTCATGTGCAAGCAATTCCAGAAATAGGGATTTCAATTGATCCTATGATGGGCTGTATGCCATTGCAAGTGAATTTCTCTAATTTTACATTAGGTGCAACTAGTATGGAATGGGATTTTGGAAACGGTTTAACGTCAATCCAGTTCAATACAAGTACTAATTATTATCAGTTTGGAGACTACAACGTTCAGGCAATTGCTCATAATTATAGCTTTGCTTATAACCTAGACTGTCCTATTGATACCCAATTAATTATTTCTGTTTTTCCTAAACCTGAAGGTGAGTTTATTCTCAGTAGCTATGAAAGCTGCGGCGATAGCGCCTCAATTTCTGTTGAAAATTTATCCTCAGGAGGGACTTCCTATTTATGGACCTGGCAGGCCTCAAGTTCTTTTGAATTTGAGCCTCCTATCACATTGGTAAGTGCTGGAACTATCCCTATTCAGCTTATAGTATCAAATCAATATGCTTGTACTGACACTGTTGTCCAGATGTACCGTTTGTCAGGTCAGCCAATACCTAATTTTCAAGCCGATCCAGCCATAGGTTGTATGCCATTAAATGCAAACTTTAATTCGCTTTCTACGCACGGAGATCAATGGGAATGGGATTTTGGAGATGGCAACACTTCTAGCCAAGGTCCAATTGTACAACATGAATATTTAGCAGCAGGAGTTTATAATGTAAGTTTGAGAGTAGAAAATGATAACCTATGTTTTGCCGATACTACAATTAATGAACAGGTTATCGTACTTCAACGTGCTAATGCTGAATTTGATGTGAATCAAACAACAATTACTGCAGATTATCCTGTTGTGTTATTCGAGAATCAAAGTACAAATGCCAGCATATTTGACCTTTTTCCAGGCGACGGAACTCACTATACTGATTTTATTAATCAACATGTATATCCGAATGTGTTTGAAGCTGAATTAAAGTTGATGCTAATTGCGAATAATGAGTTCAATTGTCCAGACACGGCTTATAAGGCGTTAAAAATTGAGCCTTCAAGGGAAGTTTATATACCCAACTCTTTCACACCTAATGGTGACGGAAGAAATGACTTATTTGGACCTGTATTCGATGGGGAGGTAACTTTTTTTGATTTTCTTATATTCGATCGATGGGGGCACATAATTTTTGAAACTTTCGATGTTAACGAAAAATGGAATGGAACGTTTCGGAATCTTAATAAGGAGCCGATAAAACAAGATGTTTACGTATATAAAATAGTTTTTGGATTTGGCGGATCCTTTGAGTCATATTATAGTAGAGTTGGCAATGTAACGGTGATTTATTGATTATTTTTAACAATATTGATTCTCGCTTTTAATGTAAATGGTAAAACACAATCGTTCAAGATATTTTTAAATTAGCTTATAAAAATGAAGTTGCTCCTGATTATTTCCGATATGTTTAAATAGCCAAACAAAAACAACCCAATCCGGCATGAAGATCACATTATTTGCTCATAATAAAGTGAAAAGTGTCTATGCCTAAATCTACTCGACAGTCAATGAGCTTTTCGAAATACCTGCCATAGCAGTATAGCCTAATAAATTAGATCTATTCGTATCGAGAACCCAAAGAAATATTTTGGAGATGCTCAAAATTGAGGTTTCTACTGGTTGTGATCGCCTTAGCTGAATAGTAATTCTAGATAATATAAGGATACAAGTGCCTAGAATTAATATTTTGTAATTCATTGATATTGTAAATTCTACAATTATGAACTTTGTCTATGAGCACTTCTACCTTATCTACGAGGTCGTCCAGGACCTTCATGTGGATTATCATCTCCTTCTAGCACAGGAGCTTTCATATTGTTGAACTTTCTAAATGTGTACGTGAAAGTCAATAGAAAATATCTGTTTAAAACTCGAACTGAGCTATCCTCAACGAAAGTTTCAGTAACTGTTCTGCTTATACTTGTGTTTTGATTTAGTATGTCATATGCTGAGAACTTGAGCTCTCCGGCTCTTTTCTTAAGGAATTTGTATCCAATACCTGCATTCCAAAGAATAAATTCCTGATTAAAGGCTGCTTCAAGACCTTTGTATTTTGAGTAAGCCGCTTCTGATGTTAAAACGAGTCCTTTCCAAGGCAACCAATTTCCTTTAAAGTTGGCAGTTTGGATAAGAAAATTATTGTTTAATTGAGGTTGAAGACTATTTTCAACAATATTATAAGCTGCATTATAACCTGCATTGAAATCTATTTTATCACTTATGTTGCTTGCAATAACTATTCCTCCTGAATAACCATAATTACTTGTTTCATTTCGTTTTCCATTTATTAAACCCGGTGTTAGTTGGTAATTCAAACCTCCTTGAATGTTAGCGGTACTTTTTAACCATTTAACGGGTAAACTATAAGTTAAAAGCGATCTCACACTCCACCAACCATTTGTATTTACTGGTCGGCTAAGTTGACTACCACTTCTTAATCTAATTCCCTCCGACAAAATGGTGTCAGCAGTTGCTAAAATGGTCGAATTTGCAATGTAGTTGGATGTATTTGTAGCACTCACATTTAAGAAAACAGATCTGCTAGTTTCAGGATTTGTTCTACTAAATCGAGTAGTTATAGTCTGTGAAAACTCTTGATTAAGATTGTCATTACCTATACTTAATTGTATTGGATTAGAATTATTTAGAACTGTTTGAAGCTGATTTACATTAGGGGCGTTCGTATTAGAACGGTAATATACTCTAAGATTAGACGATCTATTAAATTTATAATTTATCATTGCAAACGGCACCAAATTAAAAAAGGTCTTCCTGATAAGAGGTTGAGTTGGAAAAGTTTGCAATCCTTCAAGAACTACATATTGCGCATTGAAATTTAAGACAGTGAAGAATTTATTTGCACGATATCGCACTCCAGCACCGGCCATTTGAGTTTTTAGGGTATTTGTAAAGCGATTAGACAGCAGTGAATCAAATCTAGTATAATTGTTATCTAAGTCACTAAAACCATTCGTTTCTCTAATAGATAGTCCATTAATTAATGATGGTCGGTAGCTTAAAAAGAGTTGTGATTTATTACCTAGTGGTTCAGTGATAATAAGATTAGCTGAATAATTAGCTGAATTACTGTAGGTGTCGGTTTGTTGACGGATAAGAAACGTGGAGTCAGCAATAAAAAAGGTATTGCTTGAAATCTGATTTGCTAAACCACTTTTCTCATTATTATCAACATTAAGTGCAAGGGAAATGGTTCTGCCTTCCTTTTTTGTTTTGTGACGAAAAAGAACATTTTGACCCATTGAATACCCTGAATTATTTGAAGGCATTTCTGTTGAAGTAGAGCTAAGCGACTCCAAACCATTTATGGAAGTGTTACCATCAATAAAGCTGTTCGATTGATTTGCCTGCCAACTGATTCTTGGCGTGTATATAATGGAATTGTTAGAATCTAAGTTAATTTCAACCCTTAGATTCAACCTGTGATTTAGATTATTGCTCCAGGAACTATTATTTTCATCATAAAACTGCGAAGTTGAATCATTTAAATAAAAGTCTCGATTAATTGATTGTTGCGTCTCATTATATGTATTATTAAAAAAATAACTACCACTTATTTTAGTTTTAGGACTCAGTGAATCAGCATAATTTAATCCTAAGGAGTGCGTTGTATTGATACCATTTTGTTGACCAACCATAAAATTTGAAGGGTCATTTGTTCCTGGAACCATGCCCATCATTCGTCCTCGTCCTCCAACACCTCCAGATCCTTGACTGACCCCAAGTAAATCTTCACTTGAAAAGTTTTGCTGATTTAAGTTATTGCTTTGTCCAACAATAGAAAAACGCCTATTATTTTTAAATATATTTAAATTCGCTCCAGTAGAGTATCTATCGGTTGTGCCGCCCCCAGCGTATACTTTACCAAATTTAGCTTCTTTTACTCCACCTTTAGTGACTACATTAATAGTTCTTCTTGAATTGCCATCATCAAATCCCGAAAACTGAGCCTGATCAGTAAGTTTATCAAAATATTGAATTTTATCAACCACCTGAGCGGGTAAATTTTTCATTGCCATTGATACATCATCTCCGAAAAATTCTTTTCCATCAATAAGTACCTTTTGCACCTGTTCTCCTCCAGCTTTTACCGTACCGTTTTCTACCTGCATGCCAGGCATTTTCTTAACTAGATCCTCTAGTGTTGCATCGGGATTCGTTTTAAATGCATCCGCATTCATTTGAATGGTATCTCCCTTAATTTCTGTTCTTATTTGAGAGCTCTCGACTTCAGCCGTCTTAAGTAATTTCGCATCTGTTTGCAATGATATTTTGCCAATATTTCTGTTCTCATTCATCAATAAAGGGAGAATGCTTTCTTTAAAACCAAGGTAACTTACCTTCATTCTATAGTAACCTTGCGGAATATTTTTAATTTGAAACAAACCTAAAGCATTTGTCGCGACAGCAGCGAAAAGGCTAGAGTCTGGCATAGAGTAAATTGCTACCGCCGCTCCGGGAAGAGCTTCGTTGGTTACTTCATCAGCTACACTTCCTTCTAATTTATATTGTTGACCTATTGCAGGTGAAGCAAGGAGAAAAAACAAAGAAATGACTGGGAAATATATATTTCTCATTTGCATCACTATAGAGTGTGTTTATTTAAGTAATTATGAAAAATATCCTTGTAAGAGTCTGCAAGGGTAATTCTAGTATTTGAAATTATTACCTGATTTCTTTCCACATGGTCAATCTTTTTTAAATTTATAATGAAGGATCTATGGATTCTCATGAAAAAGTTGGATGGCAATTGAAGTTCTAATTCTTTAAGGGTTGTTAAAGTGCTAACAGGAGCAACCATGTTTTCAGTAAAAAGTTTTACATAATCCCTATCACTTTCAACATAAAGTATGTTATCAAACTTTATGTTGATTAATTTATGATCACTTTTTACAAAAATTGAGTCTGATGTGTTTTCAATTTCGGTATTAATCATCGAGTTTGTTTTTTTAACAGCAAGAGAGAATTCTTCGAAATCAAAAGGCTTTAATAAATAGTCGATAGCGTTCACCTTATATCCTTCAATAGCATAATTTGGAAATGCGGTTGTGAATATCACTTTCACATCAGTCAGCAACCTTTTACTTAACTCCAAGCCATTCATCCCTGGCATTTGAATATCTAGGAAAAGCAAGTCGACATCTGTTTTCGATAGCACGTCCAGAACTTCTTTTGAGTTGTTGCATCTAGCAACTAATTGAAGCGAGGGTATTTGTTTTACGTATGAATCTATCAGGTTTAAAGCTGGAAGCTCATCATCTGCGATAATTACTTTTAGCCTTTTCATAGTTGAATTATTAATTCTGTGGTATAAACTCCATTGTCCTTATTAGATGTCAATTTGTATTTCTCAGGATATTGGTGATTTAATCTCTTTTTAAGGTTGATTATTCCTATGCCACTTCCGCTTTTATCGGAATAATCTTTAGGATTACAGGAGTTTACAACAATACAAGTAACAGAATCTTTTTCTTGTTGAATTTTAATATTAATATATGTTTCACCTTCCTCAATAACACTGTGTTTAAAAGCATTTTCTACCAATGGAATGAATAATAAAGGTGCTATTTGTGAATCAATAATCTCGTATGGGAATTCTGTGGTAATCTTAAGAATATGTCCTTGTCTTTCTTGCATTAATTGAATGTAATTCTTTAAAAAATCTATTTCTTGGTATAAATCAACTCTTGATTCTGCTGTTTCGTAAAGTACGTATCTCATTAATTTACTCAACTGATGTAATGCTTTTTGTGCCCTATCGGGAGCCTCAGCTATAAGCGCATAGATTGTATTTAGTGAATTGAAAAAGAAGTGTGGTTGAATTTGATAGTGGAGATAATTTAATTCAGATTTTAGTGATTCATTCTCGCGATTTTTTCTTTCTATTTCAGAACTAAGAAAACGGTGAGTAGATTTAATGGCGACACTTACTCCAACAGGTAATAAATAGGAGATAAATACCCTGAAATAGAAGAAAGTTTTAAACGGTTTATGTGGACTTGATTTTGCGCTGAAAATATTAGCAGTGTCTTTTATCCATTCAAAACCTAATAACAGAGCAATAATTAATATTACATTTATCAATAAATAAATACTTATTTTAGATTTAAAAAGATAGGACTTTATTAAAAAGAAGTAATTTAAATAGAATAATAGCGCAGAAAATAGTAGTGGAATCCAATGACGGAACAAAAGACTTTGCCATTCAATTGCTTCAGTGGGTAATAAAAGTATAGGGAAGCTGATAAAAGCTGACCACACCACCAAGTGCAGTAAAACAATAAATAATCTAGAATTCTTTGATTTCGCTTCCTCAAACATCATATCATTTGCAAAAGTGAGCTATTACAAGGAATCAGAAAAGTATTGTCGATAGACAGGGTAATTTTACCGACAGAAAAGCTAAAGTAAATAAAAATCGCCCGAAGGGCAGAAAACACTTCGGGCGAATGATAGAAAATTCTGTTTACTTAAACTTCAACACCAATAGTTGCAAGATACCTTTCAGCATCTAAGGCTGCCATACATCCAGAGCCAGCAGCAGTTACTGCTTGTCTGTAAATATGATCTTGTACATCTCCCGAGGCAAATACTCCCGGAACATTGGTTCTAGTACTTCCGGGAATTGTTTTAATATACCCGTTCTCATCCATATCTAAATAATCCTTAAAAATGCCAGAATTAGGCGTATGTCCAATTGCAACAAAGAAACCTGTTATATCTAGTGTGAATTCTTCATTCGTGATGTTGTTTTTAAATCGCGCTCCGCTCACTGTTTGATCTCCAGTAATTTCTAATGTTTCGGTATTGAAAAGAACCTCAATGTTAGGTGTGTTAAACACTCTGTGCTGCATGGCTTTAGAAGCCCTCAATTCATCTTTTCTAACAATCATATAAACTTTTTTGCAAAGTTTAGCGAGGTAAGTTGCTTCTTCAGCTGCTGTATCGCCTCCCCCAACTAAAGCAACATCTTGGCCTTTGTAAAAGAAGCCGTCGCAAACAGCGCAAGCTGATACACCAAAGCCATTGAATTTTTGCTCAGATTCAAGTCCTAGCCATCTTGCTGATGCTCCTGTTGAAATAATTACCGTTTGTGCTTCGATTAATTTTTCATCATCAATCCATACCTTATGAACAGGCCCGGAAAAGTCAACCTTTGTTGCCACTCCAAATCGCACGTCAGTGCCAAATCTTTTAGCTTGTTCTAAAAAATCTTCCATCATTTTTGGACCATCAGTACCTTGAGGGTAACCAGGATAATTTTCAACCTCAGTAGTTATTGTAAGTTGACCTCCAGGCTGAATACCTTGATACATAAGAGGTTTCATATCGGCTCTGGCTGCATAAATTGCAGAGGTATATCCAGCAGGACCTGATCCAATTATCAGACATTCTACTTTTTCTGTTTCGTTATTACTCATGATAGTGCAAATATATAATTAGTTAGTTGCTATTGTTGTGTCAAAAGTCACCGACATTCCAACCCATACTCCTAAACCTCCACTTATATTACTTTGAACAAGAGTTGGTGACGCAAAAGGATTCCCATTTGAGTTGATTGCCGCGTCAAGGGTCGAGTAAAAATCATATTCCTTACGACCAATGGTTGCAAACTTTAAAAAGATGGTATCTTCAAGTTTGTAGAAGAATTCATCTGGATCAAAACCAATCGTAGTTGCAAACGGTTGTTCAGATCTACCACTGAAAAAAGTAACCCTTTGCCCATTAACAAAATCATCATTAAAAGAGGAGCCAGGCACCGGGAAGAATGTAGTTTCGGAATTTCTTTTTGCAAACATTCTGTAGGCATTTCCAAAAGTATCTGGATCCATTATACTTACAAAGGATACACCTAAGCTATCTTCATTTACGTCGAATGGATTTAATTCAAACCAAGAAGAATCTATAGAAACAGTGCCTGGAATGGTGGTCGAAGACGTTAATAGTTGACCTTCTGCTCTAATTTCTAATGAATAGGTTCTTCCAGCTTGACCTGTGATTAGATTGCCAGTATAATAGAAGAAAGGATAATTAACAAAGTCGAGTGTTAGTTCTAATGTTTCAGTTTGAATACCATCACTAATGATTACTTCAGCGTCCTGAATAACAAACTCTTCAACAAATGATTGTAAATCCGTTGGAAAAGATTCAAAAAATCCACGGTTACGTGTAATAAGAATTACTGGAGCCTGACCGGCTTCAATGCTACCTTCTACAACTATCAAGTTTTGATTGTTTGGCAAATCAATTTCAATTTCCCTTTCGCATGCTACTACAAGTAGGATTACTAACACTGGAATTAAGTATTTCCAAAAGCTCATTAAAATGAAAAATTATAGGTGACGGAAGGAATTATTGGAAACAAAGAAACCATGTTGGCCGAATTCTTCAAGTTCCCATCAATAGGAGAACCTGTGGTTTCTAAGTAAAGGAAATATGGATTAAGGCGGCTGTACAAATTATAAATAGAAAAATTCCAACTTGATTTTAGCTTTTTATCTGGCTTTCGATTTGGAACCCAAGTGGCTGATAAATCAAGACGATGATAAGCAGGCATGCGATAATTATTTCGCTCGCCGTAATTAACAACTGGATTTCCCTCATAAAAATAAATGCTTGTTGGAAGCCAGATTAAATTCCCCGAAGCATAAACGAATACTGCACCAAGTGTCCAATGTTCATTTAACTCATGAGATAAAACCACGCTTAAATCATGTCTTCTGTCATAGTTAGCGAAGTATGTCTCACCTCCATTTAATTCGGCGAAGGTTCTTTGAGTCCATGACAACGTATATCCAATCCAACCATTGGTTTTTCCAAAAGCCTTTTTTACAAAGAATTCAGCACCATAAGCTTCTCCGCGTCCAAAAGTTAGAAAGTTATCAAGGTTGTCGTTTACTCCACTTGAAGGTAAAACTCCGTCCTTGAACTCTATCTGGTTTTCCATTGTCTTATAGTAAGCTTCAATGGAAGTTTCCCACATATTTTCTTTGAAATTACGATAGTAACCTAGAGAATATTGAGTTCCGAATTGAGGCTGAACAAGTTCTGTGCTCGGAAACCATAAATCGGTAGGTAAACTTTGATTTGCCAAAGAGGTTATATGGATATACTGGTAATTTTGAGTATAGGAAGCTTTAATAGATGAATTCTTATTTAGCGTACACCTCATCATCAAGCGTGGCTCTATGTTAGGATATGTTTTAATGAGCTCACCAGCTGCATAAACAGTTGAATCAGTTTTTAGGCCAATGTCATTTTTTTCATACCTAGTAAATGGACCAGCATGAGCGAACCAAGAAGCTCTTAGACCTGCATGAATTCTTAACTTTTCACTTATATCAAAATCGTCGGCAATATATGCAGCGGCTTCGTGAGCGAAAAGATTCACGGTTGGACCAAAATCTAGTTCTTCTCCAGCTATTTCACCACTTGCATTATTTGGTGAAAAGCGATGCCAAATATAATTTATGCCAAATTTTACTGTATGACGCACTGTGGGATACCAAGTGAAATCAGACTTAGCATTATAATCTCTAATTCCTGAACCAACCCTAAAAGCAAAAGAAGTTTGTTCAATATTCGATTCAAAACGATAATCTGAGAAAATAAGTGACGTATTTAAAAATAACTTATCGTTAAATAAGTGATTCCATCTAGCTGATAATGTTGCATTTCCCCAGGGGATACGTATGTTAAAATTACTTTCAGTACTTTTAAAAGTGAAAACATCCCTTCCAAAATATCCCGATACAAACAGACGGTCTTTATCCGAAAGTCTGTAATTCATTTTCATATTTAAGTCGTAGAAAAAGTAACCAGAACCTTTGGTAGGAGAGCTTTCTCGAATAAAAGGTTGAGCGAGTACATCTATATATGTCCTCCGTCCTGAAATAATAAATGAAGAAGTATCCTTTTTAATCGGCCCTTCCACCGTTAATCGAGAAGCAATCAAACCTAAACCTCCGTTAACTTTATAGTTTCGATTATTTCCTTCCTTCATACTAATGTCTAGAACCGAAGCAAGTCTTCCACCGTATTGAGCAGGCATTCCACCTTTATGAAGATCGACTGTTTTAACAGCATCAGAATTAAAAACAGAGAAAAATCCAAGCAGATGCGCTGCATTATAAACAACTGCCTCATCAAGCAAGACAAGGTTTTGATCAGGACCTCCGCCACGCACATATAATCCTGTATTGCCTTCTCCAGCATTTTTAACTCCTGGAATTAGTTGAACGATTTTAACAAGATCAACTTCTCCAAAAAAGGCAGGAAGTTTTTTCATTTGTTCCACCGACAGTTCAACTCTGCCCATATCTGTGCTTTTAACCGAATTCTCAATTCTCGATTCAGTTATCACAACCTCCTTTCCCACAATCGCCTTAGAACTAAGCGACTGATTTTCTCTGCGATCTTCATTTAAATCAATTGGGATAATTACTTCATTATAACCAATAAATGAAATTACTAGTGTGTATTTACCTGAAGGAAGAGTTAAAGAATAAAAACCATAAGGATTTGTCGTCGTTCCTTGCATAGTTTCTTTAACATATGCATTGGCCCCAGGAAGAAATTCACCTGTGTTGACATCCTTAACATAACCACTAACAGTATGTTTGTTTTGAGCTTTGGAACTTAGTCCCGAAAATATAAATAGAATAACTAAGACACTTAGTCTAAAGGGCTGATATTGCTTCATTAAAAATAACTCAAGAACTCTTGCTTGTTTCTTGATAAGAGTTTGTTGACAATAAAACCAATGTGCAAGCTCTAAGTGTTTCGATACCAAGCTCCCTTGCTTTATTTTCAAAAAGAGGATTTTCTGTTCCAGGATTAAAAATAATCCGCTTTGGATTTAAGGCAAGTAGTTCATTTATAAGCTGTTCCTGATGAGTTGGATTTATGTAAAGTGTAATCGTATGTATTGAATTTTTTTCAGGGAGCGTGGTTTCAATTTTAACATCTCCGATTGTCCCTGATTTTTTCCCAAAGCATTTCACAGGAATTCCATTTTCTCTTAATCTTACGGTAGCGAGAAACGAATATCGAGACGGGTTTTCGCTTGCGCCAACAACTAAAGTATAATCATTTGACTTGCTCATCCTTCAATTTATTTGATGCTTAGAGTTAAAATTTACGATTGCAAAGATAGATGCAGGAAAGTTGCAATCCGAAAGTTTTTCTAAAATGAAATCTCGTGCTTTTGGACTCTTATCAAAATAGTCACGGCCCTTAATCCAATAAGATAAAAGCATTAGCTCTTTAGCAGCAGGTATATCTAATTCTGATGCAATGGGTTTGCTTACCCAAGTAATGGTGTCTTCAAGATGATGCAATTGAGCAATTCCTGTGTCGAGAAGTTCACGCCTTAATTCTTTAACGAATGGCATATCGAGGATCCCGTTAGAGTGAATATGACCTATGCTTCTATTAAACAATCTGAACTCCGTGCCTCCATAAGAATGATTTGCCTTTTCAGTTTCTGGCCAAGAAAGCACATCAGATATGAAAAGCTGAATTATGGGTTGAAGATGGGGGAACTTCTTCTTGTTTTTTTCTTCCTTATTAAGGATTGATAGTAGTTTGTTTGTCGCTGACGGCATATCTATCGAACAAGAAAATAGGTTGAATGTTGCAAATTTAAATTGGTTTTTGATTAAGAGTGGAAGCCTCAATGAAACTTCTATATTTGTCAAAAATGTTATTCTTGTGATAATAGCTGTACCTAAAGAAACAAAAGAAAGAGAACGACGAGTTGCTCTTATTCCTGATATTGCTAAAGAGCTTACTGAGAAGGGTTTTACAATTCAGGTAGAAACAGGAGCAGGGTTGAATTCATATTTTGATGATGACTCTTATTCAAATGCAGGAGCTCATTTAATTTCTAGTCGAGATAAATTATTTCAAGATGCCGATGTTATTTTAGTGGTGAATGCTCCTAATACGGAGGAAGTAGCTAAGATGAAAAAAGGAGCTATTCTGATTTCATTTGTATTTGCAGCAGTTGCTACAGAATTTGTTGAGGCAGCAGAAAAGGCAGGTATTACCGTCTTCTCGATGGATGCAATCCCTAGGATTTCTAGAGCACAGAAGATGGATGCTTTGAGCTCTCAAAGTAATTTGGCAGGGTATAAAACTGTTATTTTAGCTGCGAATGCTTTGGGGAAGATATTTCCTATGCTTATGACTGCAGCTGGAACTGTGAAGCCTTGTAAGGTAGTAATTATGGGAGCAGGCGTTGCAGGACTTCAAGCAATAGCAACAGCAAAAAGGTTAGGGGCATTGGTGGAAGTTAGTGATATCAGACCAGAAACCAAAGAGCAAGTCGAGTCATTGGGAGCCAAGTTTATTGAAGTGAAAGGCGATGAAAGTATTAAAACTGAAGGCGGTTATGTGAAAGAAGTTTCTGCTGAATTCCTTGCGAAGCAACAAGAACTAGTAGGAAAGCATGTTGCGGCAGCTGATATCGTTATTACTACAGCATTAATACCAGGCAAAAAGGCTCCTGTTCTCATTACAGAGGATATGGTTAAATCAATGAAAATGGGCTCTGTTATTGTCGATATGGCGGTAGAACAAGGCGGTAACTGTGTGTTGAGTGAATTGAATAAGTCAACTGAAAAATATGGTGTTACCATTATTGGAGAATCTAATCTACCATCCCTATTGCCAATGAATGCAAGTCAACTTTATGCAAGAAATATCAGCACCTTTCTTTTACACCTTGCAGATAAAGAGGGCTTTAAGTGGGAAATGGACGAAGAAATCACCAAAGGTTCTCTTATACTTCATGAAGGGAAAAGAGTTCATCCAACTGTTTTATAAATAATTACACTACTCAATAAATCATGGAACAAATTTTATTTTATCTGAATGATCACATGGATATGATTTATTTCATCGTCCTCTCTGTTTTCGTAGGGATTGAAGTTATAGGCAAGGTGCCAACTGTTTTGCATACACCCTTGATGTCGGGCGCAAATGCCATTCATGGAGTGGTAATAGTTGGAGCAATCTACGTGATGCTTCATTTAAAGACTGATGATTATGCCGGGTTAGTTTTAGGTTTTTTAGCAGTATTGCTTGGGACTTTAAATGTGGTAGGTGGGTTTGTGGTGACCGACAGAATGTTGGAAATGTTTAAAAAGAAAAACTGAGTTTACTATGTCTTTGAATTTGTCCTTATTAGAGGTTTGCTATTTAATTGCATCGGTAACTTTTGTTATCGGATTAAAGATGATGAGTAATCCCAAAACTGCTCGAAGAGGTAATCTTATCGGAGCAGTGGGAATGGCGGTAGCGATATTTGGAACTATATTTTTACACGATACAGAGGTTCCCATGTTAATTTATGGGCTTATAGGAGCTGCTATTATCATTGGTACAATTGTAGGCTGGCTTACAGCAAAGCGAGTTGCCATGACAAAGATGCCGGAGTTGGTGTCGCTTTTTAACGGTATGGGAGGAGCTTGTGCAGCCTTAATTTCTTTGATTGAATATCCTCATATGATGCACGAAACTGGAGCTATGATTGCGGTTCTAGCTGGGCTCGTTATCGGATCAGTTTCGTTCTCTGGGAGTATGATTGCTTTTTTGAAATTAAACGGCACATTGAATAAGGCATTAAGACTTCCAGCTTACAACATAATTAATACGTTAATTATGGCCGGTTTAGTGATTTGGGTTGTTTTGATGATCGTGATGCCTGGTTTTGATTCTACTATTTTCTTGTATTTACTTTTCTTCTTTGCCCTGCTTTATGGTGTTTTATTTGTGGTTCCGATTGGAGGTGCAGATATGCCCGTAGTAATTTCCTTATTGAACTCATTTACGGGATTGGCTGCAGCCTTCGGCGGATTTTTATACGGGAACAAAGCAATGCTTACTGGGGGTATTTTAGTTGGTTCAGCAGGTACCTTGCTAACACTTGTTATGTGTAAAGCGATGAACCGCCCTCTTAGTAATGTAATTTTTGGGGCTTTTGGCGGAGGAAGTGCTTCTGCTGTTAGCGGAGGAGATAATGGTGGATCTGTTAAAGATATCGGAACTGCTGATCTTGCTGTTTTGATGAATTATTCTAAAAAGGTAATCATAGTTCCTGGTTATGGACTTGCTGTGGCTCAAGCGCAACACGTTATTCACGAAATAGAGCTTTTACTCGAATCAAGAGGAGTTGAAGTTAAATATGCCATTCACCCTGTGGCGGGAAGAATGCCTGGGCACATGAATGTACTACTTGCTGAGTCTAGTGTTGATTACGGCAAGCTTATGGAAATGGACGAAATCAATCCTGAATTTGCAAATACGGATGTTGTCCTGATAGTAGGAGCAAATGATGTTGTAAACCCAGCTGCAAAATCAGATCCTTCAAGTCCGATTTATGGCATGCCAATTTTAGAGGTTGATCAAGCTACACATGTAATAGTTAATAAAAGATCAATGAATGCGGGCTATGCAGGAATTGATAATCCTTTATTTTACGATCCGAAAACAAGCATGTTATTCGGGGATGCTAAAACGGCACTTACCTCTTTAGCCAACGAATTGAAGGCTCTTTAATATTCAGGAAAATACTCCTTTAGGGTTAGAAATTGTTACGAGTGTAGGTACTACCTTGCAAGTATGTTTATTAATGAACCTGAAGGAGGAGATAAAGAAAGTAATACTTTCAAATCTTTGGATAGTCTTACTAAAATGATTTCCACTTTTAGGAAGTTACAACTTAGTGATTCAATAGATGAATTTGTAGAAAACAACCTATTTGATCTTCAGTTATTTGAAGCTCTTGATATAGGAGTGTATATTATTGACTATAATGTTGGTAACTACGTCTACGCAAATGAAGCTCTAGCGAGGCTTATTGGTATAAAGAAAGGCGAAATTATAAATAGCCATATTTCAACATTATCCAATTATATTCATCCTTCGGACTATGACTCTTTAATGAGTGTTTTGATTAAAGCAGGTACGAGTATTAAAAAGCTTAGACCAGATGATCGAAAAGGGGTAAATTTCAAGACTTTTTATAGAATTAAAAAGGCAGATATGTCTTATTGCTGGTGTATGCAATCAAATAAAATTTTAGAAGATCAAAGCACTGGCTCGAGTATAGATATAGGAACAGTTACCTGCTTACCAGATCATCATGCAGTGGATAGAGTTGCCGGATATTTAAAAATTGGAAATAAAACCACAGAAATACTTCCTGGGGTAGAAGAAGAAGATCCTCTTAAGGCTTTAAGTCAAAGACAACGGGAAGTATTAAATATGGTTGGAAAAGGATTTAATTCGAGAGAAATATCCGAGAAATTAGGCTTGAGTGAGGAAACAATTAAAATACACAGGAAAAAAATCTTAAAGAAATTAAAAGTGAATTCTTCTATTCAGGCTATTAGGATTTTGCAGCGTTATGGATAGGTTCATTAAGTATGCGTTGCTGAAATTTATATAAATACTTATTGCTTAGAAATAATTTAGTCATGTCTAAAGAGATTAAACAAATTATTAAATAAGCCGGAATTAGCGCAGTTTTATATCGCATTACACCGCCTGCAACTGGTGTGGTAAAGCCAATAATAAATGCTAAAGAAATTACATAGATAATAAGGGATATTTTTATTGATGGATGTGGTTGTTTTTTTAACAAACAATAAATAAAAGGTAAGAGCAGTATCAGTAGAAAAAGATTTTCAATAGAAGCAAGTTTCACTATTATGGAATCTGTTTTTTCTATAATAAGTGGTCGATAAAGTGATGTAAATATTGCATTGGGGGCTTTTAAAATCAAGCCCATTTGACCACCATCAACAACATCTTGAAATAATAAGTGATTGGCTTCCCCAAAAATTGCAGCTTTTAGTGCTTCTTCACGTTTATTGTTTAATACTTGAAAAACATCAAAACGCTCATTTATATGGGGTGTTATTAGAAGTAAAGCTGCGAAAGCAACAGGAATGGCAAAGTATGATATTCTTCTGATTCTTAAATTTTGAATTTGTGTTAAATTCAAATAAATCAACGCTGGAATAATTGCTATTAAAACATAATATTTTGTAAATAATATCACAACAGCAGATAGAAATACCATTACTAAATTTTGAAACAATTTCTTTTGATTTGAAATGAAAATATGATAAAACGAAACAAATAATATATTAATACCCGCCAACGTTAACGTGTCTTTTAATGGGGCACTACACCAGAGTAAAACCGATGGAAGCAGCAAAACTAATACGGTAATTACTAGGTAGGTAGAAGAAGGCAAATTTCTAAAAATGCTTAGAAAAGCTATTGAAGTAATTAAACTCAACCAACTGAAAAAAATAACATGAGTAAAAATATTGCCTAAGCTAAACAACAATAGAAAAGCATTGATTCGAGTGATTATTCTATTAGATTGAAAAATATTATAATTTTCTGTTTGAGTAAATTCTAACCATTCGGAGCTCTGAGGCTCCCAGTTTTTCATTTGGGATGTGTATTTAACTAATTCAGGGTCAGAATTATGAATTCCTGACATGAGTTTAAAAAACGATGGGTAATCATCGGGAAAGGCAGATGCTATTATTTGGGCATCATCAAAAAACTTATAGATATCTGCCGAGCCTCTGTCAGTATAATAATAAGTGTAAATGAATACAATGCCACTTCCAAATAAAATCTTAATTATGAAGACGGAGATGACGAAAGACTTTTTAAGATTAGCCTGTTTAACCCAGCCCAATTTTAGGGTGAGATAGGATAATAGGAAAAAGGTTAAAACAAATACTACCCAAGCCATGCAGCGAATATAGTCATTGAATAGAAGTTTTTGTCTTACACTGTTTGCTTATTCTAAGCTAAATTAAACATCGGCCGAAAGGCCAAATAAAAAGCCCCCCGAAAATTCGAGAGGCCTTCTTTAAAATTAGTTTAATTCTTAAACAACTTTCTCCATGGCGCGCTCATAATGACCCGCTTTGAGTTTGTCTTTTATACTTGAAAATGCTTTAATCGTGTAATCTACATCTTCCAAAGTATGAACAGCTGTTGGTATTAATCTTAACATGATAACTCCTTTAGGAACAACCGGATAAACAACCATGGAACAGAATATATTGAAATTCTCTCTGAGGTCGTAAATTAAATTGGCAGCTTCAGGAATGGAGCCATTCAAAAATACTGGAGTAACCGGCGATTGAGTATTTCCTATATCAAATCCTTCCTTTTTAAGAGCACTTTGAAGAGCATTTACAATTTTCCAAAGATTCTCTTTAAGCTCAGGCTGAGTTTTTAATAACTCCAAACGCTTTATAGCTCCCACAACTAATGGCATTGGAAGAGCTTTTGCAAAAATCTGAGATCTCATATTATATCTCAAAAACTCAATCACTTGAGCATCACCTGCAATAAAACCGCCAATAAGAGCCATTGATTTCGCGAATGTTCCGAAGTAAATATCTACCTCATCCATGCAATTTTGCTCTTCAGAAACTCCTGCACCCGTTTTACCCATTGTACCGAAACCATGCGCATCGTCAACAAGAAGTCTGAATTGGAACTTTTTCTTCAATTCAACGATTTCAGCTAATTTACCTTGATCACCGCTCATTCCGAAAACACCTTCAGTAATAACTAAAATTGCTCCGTTGGTATCCTGAACTAATTTGGTTGCTCTTTCAAGCTGAGTTTCGAGGTTACGAATATCGTTGTGTGGGTAAACGAAACGCTTTCCCATATGAAGTCTCACTCCATCAATAATGCAAGCGTGTGATTCTGAATCATATACTATCACATCATGGCGATCAACTAAAGCATCTATAGCCGACATGATTCCCTGATAACCATAATTGAGCAGAATGGCATCTTCTTTCTTTTCGAAAGCGGCAAGTTCAGCTTCAAGTTGTTCGTGAAGAGTAGAATTCCCTGACATCATACGCGCACCCATTGGTAGGGCATGACCATAATCTGCTGCTCCTTGGGCGTCAGCTTTTCTGACTTCAGGGTGGTTTGCTAAGCCAAGATAGTTGTTCAAACTCCAGTTAAGCACGTCTTTACCTCGAAATACCATTCTTGGTCCAATCTCCCCTTCCAGCTTAGGAAATGTAAAATATCCGTGAACGTCTTTAGCGTAAGAACCTAATGGTCCACGGTTTAGTTTCAATTTTTCAAATAAGTCCATAGTGAACAATGCGTGTTAGCAAATTTGCCGCAAAAATACGAAATTTTAAGTTGGACCATAATAAAGTCATGAACACACGTTTGTTCATCATGCAGTTTCGTACTTTTGTCGGCATGAATTCAATTTTTAAACTAGGAACTATAACCATTCTAGTTCTTATTATGTTTTCTTCTTGCAGTAATTACCAGAAAGTTCTGAAGAGTAATGACTATGTAAAGAAGTATGAAGTTGCCCTTCAGCTATATAATAAAAAGGATTATCAAAAGGCTTATCCTCTTTTAGAGGAATTGGTTTCTGTTAAAAGAGGGACCAAAGAAGCTGAAGACATATACTATTATTATTGCTATTGCAATTACTATCTTGACGACTTAATTAGCGCAAGCTATCATTTTGAGCAGTTTGCAAAGACTTATCCTGCAAGTGAAAAAGCTGAGGAAGCGTCATATATGAATGCTTATTGCTATTATTTAGGATCGCCTGTTTATTCTTTAGATCAGTCAAATAGTTATAGAGCTATTGAAGAACTTCAGTTGTTCATTAATAAATATCCAAACAGCACTCGAATCAATGAGTGTAATGACTTGATTGATAATTTGAGAGCTAAATTGGAAATCAAATCATTTGAAAAGGGGATGCTTTATTATAAGATGTCTGATTATAAAGCTGCTATCGTTGCTTTGAATAATACCTTGAAGGATTTTCCAATGACTGATTATAGGGAAACTATACTGTTTACAATAGTTAAATCAAACTATCTGTTAGCTGAAAATAGTTATGAAAATAAGAAAGCTGAAAGGTATAGGGCAACAATTGATGCCTATAACGTTTTTATTGATAAATTTGCAAACGGAAAAAACATAAAGGAAGCAAATACGATAGTTGAAAAAGCTAAATCAAAGTATGCAGCCTATGTTTCAAATGTTAACTAAATAGAATTCGAATTCTAATATATGTCTGTAGAAAACACAACAGTAACGAGAGATTTAAGAACACTTGAAGGTTCAACTGAAAACATTTACGAAGCAATTTCAATCATCGCTAAAAGAGCAAATCAGATTGGATTGAACGTAAAGGAAGAGTTAAACTCAAAACTTCAGGAGTTTGCTACTTCAAGCGATAATCTTGAAGAGATTTTTGAAAATCGCGAGCAAATTGAAATTTCTCGCCATTATGAGCGTCAGCCTAAGCCTAGCTTAGTTGCAATTAATGACTTTCAGGAGGGAAAAGTATATTACAGAAATCCTGCTAAGGAAACAGAAGAGGAAAAATAAGTCCTGGCATGCTCTTCCGGAAAAAGATTGTTTTAGGAATTACCGGAAGCATTGCAGCTTATAAAAGCGCGCTGCTTGCCCGTCTGCTCATAAAAGCTGGCGCGGAAGTGAGGGTTGTTATGACCGAATCTTCTAAAGATTTCATCACTCCTTTGACTTTGCATACTTTAACCAAAAATCCTGTAAATTCTTCATTTACAGTTGGACAGAATGGTGAGTGGGTAAATCACGTTGAACTTGGCCTTTGGGCCGATATGATGGTTATTGCACCTGCAAGTGCAAATACTCTCGGACATTGTGCCAATGGAATTTGCGAAAGTTTATTGGTAGCCGTTTATCTCTCAGCTCGATGTCCAGTGTTTTTTGCTCCGGCAATGGACGTTGATATGTGGCATCATCCATCCACCCAGCATAATGTTAGAACTCTTAAATCCTACGGTAACCTTATAATTGCTCCTAACAGGGGCGAATTAGCTAGTGGTTTGATAGGGGAAGGGAGAATGAGTGAACCAGAGGAAATAGTTGACTATCTTGAGGCTTTTGATTCGAAAATGCGCTTGTTGAAAGGAAGAAATGTACTTGTTTCTGCTGGGCCAACAATTGAACCTATTGATGATGTAAGGTTCATTTCCAATCATTCTTCAGGAAAAATGGGATACTCAATTGCAAATGAACTTGCATCAAGAGGAGCAAAGGTTACATTGGTTAGTGGCCCTGTCACTAATTTAAAACTGAGACCAGAGGTTAAACTTATTCATGTAACAACAGCCGAGGAGATGTACAATGCTTGCTTAGTCGGTTTTGGTGATGCAGATGCAGCTATTATGACCGCGGCAGTTGCTGATTTTAAACCTAAGAATAGGGTTGATGGCAAAATCAAGAAAGATGATGGGATGTTAAAAATTGATCTTGAGCCTAGTAAGGATATACTTGTTGAGTTAGGGAAGCAGAAAAAAGAGAAGCAGATTCTTGTTGGTTTTGCACTCGAAACCACTGAGGGAAGATCGAATGCGGAGCTTAAATTAAAGAAGAAGAATCTCGATTTTATAGTACTAAATGTATTAGGCGAGAATAATAAGGTGTTTGGCAGTGACTCCAATAAAATTGAGATTGGAAAGCAAGGTGGAGTCTGGAAAAGTTTTGAAACAAAATCAAAAACAGAAATTGCCGTTGATATAGTCGATGAACTGTCTGAACTATTAAACCATGATTAGAATATTTGCATTAATTATTTGCTTATTTCTTAGCGTTTCTTCAAATGCTCAAGAATTAAACTGTCAGGTAAGCGTGCTCGCACCGGGCATTCAGCTTAGTGATAAGAGGGTTTTTACTACTCTCGAAACAACTATCAGAGAGTTTATGAGCAATAAGAAATGGACTTCTGATCAATTTCTTCGTGATGAAAAAATTGAATGTAACCTGACTTTCAATATCACAAAATACAGTCAGTCGGAACAATCGTTCGAAGGGACACTTCAAATTCAATCGAGAAGACCAGTTTTTAACTCTAACTACGGATCAATACTTTTAAATTTTATTGATAAGGATATAAGCTTTAGGTATTTAGAGTATCAGCCTATTGAGTTTGCAGATAACGCCTATATTTCTGGTTTGGCAAGCTTACTCGGCTACTATGCTTATGTTATCATAGCCATGGATTATGACAGCTTTAGTCTTGAAGGTGGTGGACCCTATTGGCAAAAAGCTCAACAAGTTGTTCAAAATGCAATAACAGACCCAGCTAAAGGTTGGAAGGGAACTGACATCCCTCCAAGAAATAGATTTTGGTTAGTAGAAAATTATTTGAATCCTATTTATAAGCCTTTGAGAGAAGCTAATTATCTATTCCACCGAAAAGGAATGGATAATATGTATGATAAAATGGAGCTTGGTAGGACGAGTATCATAGAATCACTTCAGAAAATACAGATAGTTAATAAGCAGAGACCATCATCTTATAATGTTCAGTTATGGTTTAATGCCAAAGCAGACGAACTTATTAATATTTTCAAGCAATCTAGTCCCGCTGAAAAAGTTGCTGTCATGCAACTTCTTGGAGAACTAGATGCTACCAATAACAACAAGTATAAGCAGATAAATCAATAACTTAATCTATTCAGCATGATCATGGTCATCCTGCTGTGAATCATTAGAAGGCTGATAGTCACTTCTGATTTCCGGCCTGCGTATTTCTCCTCCAGAATTTCCAGTTCTAATCATTGATCCAAAGCACATTATACTTAAGACAAGAGTTAGTATACTGAATTGCAGATTAAGACGATGTTTTCTTATCTCCAACATAAATGAGAAGAAAGCAGATATGCCCATTATCTCAGCTAGCCAAAGCGAAAGCTCAGCAATCTCTTCGTGTTCATGAATGATATCATGACCAATTCCTGGCAGGTTTTCAACTACCTCTTCAGCTCCTTCTCCCGTGAAAAAGGCTGGAAGAGTAAACAGAGCGGATGCAATTAAAACAACATATCCTATTTTTCTGATAATTGAATTCCCAGCTACCATACCCGTAATAAGTATTATCAAGCCGAAAAAACTTCCCATAATTGGGAAATGATTAAAAAGTAAATGCAAATGATGTTCGCTCATAATTTCTTAATTGATCATGCAAATTGCACAAATATTTAAAGGTGTGGCGTTTTGAAGAAAAGAATTTTTGACAGAAATATTCTCATGGCTAGATTTGCAGTTTAGGCTTGATTTTTAAAAAGAAACAGATTCGATTTTATGGAAGTAATTATTAAATTATAAAGTATTTATCTGTTCAAAACTGACGAATATAATTCACGATTAATGAAATAAATTTGCTGATTAATACCTATTTATTAGCATGATAATCAGATATATAAATTCTAATATTAATTTTTTATTCTATTGTAAAAAACTATATATGTTGAATTATTTCATTCGATAAAATCGAAATAAATCCCATTTTTTTGATTAAATTCGCAGATAATTAATTTGTAAATTAAAAGTTTAAAGGAGAATAGATTAATCAGATTAATTGCTCTTTTGAATAGATGTCAATGGCAATACACTGGATAGACTTATCAATTTTTGCAGTTTATATTATTGGAATGCTTGCCATTGGTTTGCATTATTTCAGAAAAAACACCTCAATTGATGATTATTATGTAGGAGGCAGATCAATAAAGCCTTGGCACATTGGTTTATCTGTAGTTGCAACTGATGTTGGAGGCGGGTTTTCGATTGGTTTAGGCGGACTTGGGTTTATGATTGGCATTTCAGGCTCTTGGATGCTTTTTACAGGTATTATAGGTGCTTGGTTGAGCGCTGTGTTTCTTATTCCAAGAGTTTTTGAATTACTGAAAAAGAAGTCTTTGACGACGTTTCCCGAAGTTCTTGGTCAACTTTTCGACAAAAGAGTTGCTCTGGTGGCTGGCATTATTTCATTAATCGGTTACCTAGGTTTCACTAGTTCTCAGTTATTGGCTGGTGCAAAGCTTGCTTCAGCCACTTTCTCAGGCATTTCTTTAGAAGCTTCACTATGGCTTATGGGAATCATTGCTGTAGTTTATACTGTGATGGGAGGGATGAAAGCCGTTGTTTACACCGATACTGTTCAATGGATTATTCTTTTTGCAGGATTATTTTTTATTGGAATTCCTTTTGGATATAACGCTCTTGGCGGATGGGAAGGCATTTCGGCATCTTTGCCAGCTTCACATTTTAGCCTTGCAAATATTGAAACGATACAACTTGTAAATTGGGCTATTACTATTATTCCGGTTTGGTTTATCGGAATGACTTTGTACCAAAGGATGTATGCATGCGGCAATGTAAAATCTGCTAAGAAAGCTTGGTTTATTGCCGGTGTTTTCGAATGGCCATTTATGGCTTTTTTGGGTGTTACATTAGGTGTTTTTTCCAGAGCTGCTTTAGATCAAGGACTATTTGAAAGTGCTGGTATTGTTGATTTGGCATCGATGGATCCAGAAATGGGATTGCCCCTGTTTTTAGCCACTGTTTTACCTTCTGGATTGATGGGTTTAATGATGGCTTCTTACTTTTCTGCTGTTCTCTCTACTGCCGATAGTTGCTTGATGGCTGCATCAGGGAATTTTGTTGCAGATATCATCAAGCCTTTTAAGAAAATGGAGGAGAAAACCGAATTACGAACTTCTCAGTACATGACCCTTTTGCTCGGTTTTCTTGCAGTTTTAATTGCCAGCAGAATGCAAAACGTACTTGAACTCATGTTGATGTCATATGCTTTTATGGTATCAGGTCTCTTTGTTCCTGTTATTGCAGGTTTTTTAGTTAATAAACCGTCGTCAATTGCAGCATTGAGCTCAATGATTGCTGGTGGTAGTACGACTCTGTTTTTGATAATTTTCAAGATTGATCTTCCTTTTAAACTAGATCCAAATGCTTTTGGACTTTTGTGTTCAGCTCTTGTTTTTATTACAGTTCAAAAGCTTGATAAATCTCATATATTAAAAACTACATAAAGATTATGGATATACATGTTATGAATTCAGATGAGTTGTATGATGAAACAAAGCTTGTTTCTATTACGAACTTTCTTCACGATCACCTTGGAAAATATGGTGATCCCCGTGAACATATAAGAATGGCAATTGACTACTCATTGAGTCGTCAAAAAGGCAGAGGTGGAATTGTTATTACAGCATCTGAAGTTGATAAAATTTTAGGAGCAGTTGTCATCAATGAAACAGGAATGGAAGGATATATACCTGCAAATATTTTGGTTTACATCGCTGTTGATGAATCTGTGAGAGGAAAAGGCATTGGAAAAAAGCTCATGGAAACAGCAATTGCTAATACTCAAGGGGGAATAGCTTTGCATGTTGAGCCTGATAATCCTGCGAAAAAATTATATGAGAAACTTGGCTTTACAAATAAATACCTCGAAATGAGGCTTCAACAATGATTGATGGTGAATTTTTTAGGAAAAAGCTGCACTCAATTGCTGAACTATCAGGTAATGAAAGGCTGACGAGTGAATATATTTCTAAAGATCTTATCTCGCTTAATACATTAAAAGTGAGCAAGATTGGTGGTTTTGGGGTTCTTGCGTCCTCGGCAACTTCAGGTGGATATTTACTACGAGCAGATATTGATGCGCTTCCTATTGGTGAAGAACATCTTCAAATTAACCATGCTTCCCAACATAACGGTGTAGCTCACAAGTGCGGACATGATGGACATTCTACAATTCTGAGAGAAGTAGCTCATGAGTTCCAGTCTAATCCTTCAGAAAGACCATTTCACCTTCTTTTTCAGCCTTCAGAAGAAAATGGAAAAGGGGCTCCAGCAGTAATAAAAGATGCACAGTTTGAAACAATTTCACCAGATTTTGCCTTTGGTATGCATAATATCCCTGGATATCCTTTGTCGGATGTGTTGGTTAAAAAAGGCATAATCACGGCAGCAGTTGTCACCCTAATAATAAAATTCAAGGGAGTTTCTGCTCATGCATCATCCCCCGAAAAGGGGCAATCGCCAATTCCTGCAATAACTGAATTGCTTGCTAAAATTGATCGTATTCAAAATCAAAAAAATATCGATAAATACCTGTTGATTACTACTACTTTTATTCAAGTAGGAACGCCTTCCAATGGAACTTCCCCAGGGGATGCTCAAATTAATCTGACAGTCAGGTGTTTTGACAATGAATTTCTTGAACAGATATGTAATAAAATCACCTTAACGGTGGAAGAAATTGCGAGCGAAAATAAGCTTCAATTTAACATAGATGAAGAAGACCGTTTTGACGCTTGCGATAATAATAGTGAGGCAGTTGATTTAATTATAGAAGCAGCAAATTATGCTGGTTTGAAAGTCACTTTGCTAAAAGAGCCTTTTCCCTTCGGCGAAGATTTTGGAGCTTATTCGAGAATCTTGCCTTCTTGTTTTTTTGGTCTTGGAGCAGGTATAGATCAAGCCCCGCTTCATCACCCAGATTATGATTTTCCCGACGAACTTATTCATCCTGCGAAGCAGCTATGGAATTTTCTAATAAATAAACCTCTTAGCTAAACGAATGAATGAGACTTCTGAAATAACACTTTTACGAGAATCTATTGTTAATAATATTCAATACGTTCATTCTCAAATAAGTCCCAAAACGGAGTTATGCTCTGTTGTAAAGGGTAATGCTTATGGACATGGCATTGAGACATTTGTTCCTATGATGTTAGCTGGAGGGGTAAAAGCTTTTGCTGTATACAGCACGGATGAAGCGATGCGCGTAAAAGCTATCCTGCCTCCAGGATGCAGACTAATCGTTATGGGCGATGCTGATGAATTAGCAATAAATTGGCTCATTGAAGAAGATGTTGAATTCTACGTTTTTACTTTTCATAGGCTCAAAAATGCTGTTAAAGCTTCAATTGAATTGGGAAAGAAAGCTAGAGTTCACATTGAGTTGGAGACAGGAATGTATCGAACTGGTTTTGATGAGAGTGATTTACCAGAACTAGCAGAGATAATGAGTTCGTCAAGAGAGTACATTCATTTTGCTGGACTTTGTACTCACTTTGCAGGAGCTGAATTGCTAGAGAATTTAGACAGAGTTAACACTCAAGCTGAAAAATTTAAAAGCGGACTTCAGTACTTTAGAGAGCAAAAGCTCTATCCACAGATCGTGCATGCATGTTGTTCAGCTGCCATGATGAGGATGCCAAAAATGCATTTCGACCTAGTTCGTGTAGGAATTATGCTTTATGGATTTTGGCCTTCAAGAGAAATGTCAATTGAATATGCAGCATTGCATCCTGAAAAACCTAACCCACTGAAGCGTGTTATAAGATGGAAAAGCAGAATAATGAGTATTAAAGATGTACCTGCTGGAGCATGGGTTGGCTATGGCGAAACATTCGCAGCTAGAACAAATATGAAAATTGCCGTCGTTCCAGTTGGATATGCGCATGGTTATGCTCGTTCCTTAAGCAATTACGGTCAAGTGCTTGTGAAAGGAATAAAATTGCCAGTCTTAGGTGTAGTAAACATGAATTGTATGTCAATAGACGTAACTTTAATAAAAGATTTGGAAATCAATGATGAAGTTGTTTTGATTGGTAATCAAAAGGATGAGGAATTGTCAGTGGCTTCGTTTAGTGAACGATCTGAACAGCTTAATTATGAATTACTCACCAGGTTACCTCATAGCATACCTAGAAAGGAAGACTAATTATGGCCTATATAACTATAGATATTAAGAAACTCGAGCATAATTTTCAATTCCTCGATAAGCATTTTAAAGCCAAGAATACAGAATGGGCTATTGTCACAAAATTACTTTGTGGTCACATGCCTACAATCGAATTTCTTGTCCAATTTGGAGCAAAGGAGCTTTGCGATTCAAGACTTAGCAACATTCAAAAAATAAAAGAGGCGTTCCCTTCAGTACAAACAGTTTACATAAAGCCTCCCGCTAAACTTAGCATTTCAAATATTGTTAAATATGCTGATGTGTCTTTTAATACTGAGTTTCAGACACTCGTATGGCTCAGTGAAGAGGCTGTGAAGCAAAATAAAATTCACAAGGTCATCATCATGATCGAGTTAGGTGATTTGCGCGAAGGAGTTTTGGGAGAAGATTTGCTTGATTTTTACGGGAAAGTGTTCGAACTGCCAAATATCAATGTCACAGGTATAGGAACAAACCTTAATTGCCTGAATGGAGTTATGCCTTCAGAGGATAAACTAATTCAATTGAGTCTGTATAAGCAGTTAATTGAAGCAAAGTTTAATTGTGAAATCCCTTGGGTAACTGGTGGTACTTCAGTGGTTTTACCTTTACTTTTTAATAATCAATTGCCAAAAGGAATAAATCATTTTCGAATTGGTGAGATGCTTTATTTTGGCAATGATTTAGTAAATAATGCCCCTGTTGAAGGCATGTTTACCGATGTGATGAGATTGTATGGCGAAGTCATTGAAATTTCTGAAAAACCTCTCGTTCCTTATGGAGTAATTGATGAAAGTCCGTCAGGTCATAGCCCAGTTATAAATGCTGATGACTATGGAAAAACAAGCGTAAGAGCTATTCTCGATCTTGGTCTTTTAGACACCTTGATTGATCAAATTACGCCATTGGACGAAAATATCAAAATAGCTGGTGGAAGTTCTGATATGTTAGTTCTTGACCTTAAGCATAATAAGAAAAACTACAAAATTGGCGATGTTATCTCATTTTCCATGGAATATATGGCCGCACTTGGAGTGATGAGCTCCGATTATATTGAAAAACGCCTTATCAATTACAAATAGCAATTTAAACCCAGAATACTAGATTTTACTGATGATTAACTTGAGAAACATTCTTTCAATTCTATTTTTTCTAATCACTTCTTTAGCAGCTTTTCCCCAAGATTATCCACTTGATCAGAGTTCTCCTAGATCAACAATGTATAAGCATTTATACTATTTGCAAGATGATAATTACCTCCCTCTGCAAGCAGCTGAAGTGTTCGGTTCGTCTACAGAAGAAAATTCAAAACTTGCCATTCGTCTGAAACAAATCTATGATGCTACAGGATTTTACTTCGACCTATCCTTAATTCCTGCTGACTCATCTTATAGAGATTCTGTAAATAGAATTCATAGATATAATCCGATTGCTGATTTTCCAGGAATTTACCTAGTTAAAAAGGATAGTATTTGGATTTACTCTGAAAATTCAAAGGATGCAACCGAAAGAGCATACTCCAGGGTATTCCCTTTTGGTACTGAGTTATTAATGAATATTATTCCAGGAGCAACAAATCAGAAGTTTCTTGGAATTAAAGCATGGCAATATGTTGGTTTTTTTATTCTAATTCTTCTTGCATTCATTCTTCATAAGATATTTACCTGGATTATTGAAATTCTAACTAGAAGGCTTATTCAAAGTTCTCACGTGAGTAAAGAATTTAGAATAGCGATACATAAAATGGCAATCCCTATTAGTTACTTAGTCTTAGTACAGGTAATTGATTGGCTTTTTCCATCATTGATGTTGCCTCCGAATGTTGCCTATTATTTTGCATTAAGCTTCAAGATTATAGAACCAATATTCCTTACCATAGCACTTTATAGGTTAGTGGATGTTTTCTCATTGATTATGAAAGCAAGGGCCGAGAAAACCGAGACTAGTCTTGATGATCAACTAGTTCCCTTATTTCGTAAGACAGCAAAAGTTTTTGTTATAGGTTTTGGATTAGTTTACTTGCTTAACAATCTGAATTTTAATCTAACAGCTTTAATTGCTGGAGTTTCTATTGGTGGATTGGCTTTCGCTTTAGCAGCTCAGGATACCATAAAGAATATGTTTGGTTCTTTAATGATTTTTATTGACAGACCTTTTCAAATCGGTGATTTAGTTTCTTTAGAAGGCACTTTAGGTACAATTGAAGAAGTTGGGTTTAGGTCAACTAGGGTTAGAACACCTGCAAATTCTCTGGTTTCAGTTCCTAATGGGAAAGTGGTAGATATGGTTATCGACAATCTAGGCATGAGAGTTTACAGGAGATTTCAGACAAATATTAGTCTTACCTACGATACTCCAGTCGAACTTATTGAGACATATGTTGAAGGATTGAGGCAAATCATTTTAAGTCATCCTCAGACGAATAAGGAGAACTTTGAAGTTCATCTCAACGATATGGCAGCAAGTTCCTTAAATGTTTTTGTAAATATTTTCTTCTTCGATGAAGGCTTCTCTTCTGAGCTAAAAGCTCGACATGAAATAATCTCTGAAGCTATTCGTCTTGCCGAAATGCTCAAAGTTAGATTTGCTTTCCCTACTCAAACATTGCACATGGAAACTTTTCCAGAAAAAACAATTCCTGATTTTGCTTATCCTGCAAGTGCAGAAAGCAAGGAGAAAATAATGGATGATTACCTTCTGGCTATGAAACAAAGAATGGTTAAAGGTTCGCCTGAATCTTAGTCAGAATTTAATAGCCTTTTAGATTAATTGCTAGCCATTGGGTAACCTTTGGCAATCCAATCAACTCTTAGGTTTTCAGAAAGGTTTAGCAAATGTGCATTGGTCATTCCTGCTTCATTTAGTGCTTTGAATACCGGACGAATGTTAGGGCAGTTCTTAAATGGACAGCATCCGCAATACACTACCACTTCTTGATCTTTGGCTAGCTTCGATAATTGAGACTTTAATTTCTCAACATTTTCAGCATCCTGACCCGGTCCTATATCAATCGCGTTTTTGATAATACCTGAAGGACCAATATTGAATAAAATTGGAACATCTTTTCCCGATTCTATTCTTGCTGCAAGTGTTGCAGGATCCATAAGCTGTTCCGGTTTCCATGGCTCTCCTTCTGAAGAGGAGGCTGAGCAATTAAAGCCTGTTATAACTGTAGCTATGATAACCAAAGTCAGTAAAGTCCTTTTTATTAGTTGAATTTTATTCATGAAGTCCGTTTTAAAATTATTAAATGATTCGTTTTATAAGCCTCAATTGATGAGTATAATCTCCAATATCTGCATTGAAAATTCCCTGATGATCGATGGAATCAACTCTTACTTTTCCCGAAGCATGAATAATCTTATCATTTGGTAAAATAATTCCTACATGAATTATTCTGCCTTCGGCATTATCAAAAAACGCTAAATCTCCTGCTCTTGCCTCACTTACAAAGCCAAGAGTCGTTCCTTGAGTTGCTTGTTGATAGGCATCACGTTCGAGTTTAACTCCAGCGGTTTTATAAACTATTTGAGTAAATCCTGAACAATCAATTCCCAATGGTGATCTGCCTCCCCAGAGATATGGAGCATTCATAAAAGTATAAGCACTTTGTGCGATAAAATCTTCAATTTTACCATGCTTCACCGTGTTTGTTTGTCCATCGAAGCCATATTCAAAACCTTCAAGATTACATGAAGCACCATCAAAATAGGGGAGAGTGCTACCAATCACAAGTGGCTGATAAAAACCTCGCTCAGCATCTTCTAAAACATAGAACAACTCCATTGAAGTAGTTATCTCACGGCTTTCGAGCTCTTGCCAGGTTTCAAATGAGATCTCTTGACATTGCTTCACATCTATCCAGCATTCATAATTATCGTACGAACACCTTATATATAACCAATTCCCTTGCTTCCTGAGAACGCTAAAATGTTCCCCAAAAAGCAATTGAGTAATCATTTCACTTTTATCATCCGGTTCAATTCTACCGGGAATTACACTTAGGTTGCAGATACCGTGCTGCATATTTTTATTCGATTGATTTAGCTAAATCACATTTTTTCAATCACAATAGCTGAAGCTCCACCGCCACCGTTACAAAGAGAAGCTACTCCATATTTGCCCGAATTCTGATCAAGCACATTAATCAAGGTTGTGATGATTCTCGCACCCGAATTTCCAAGTGGGTGACCAAGTGAAACAGCTCCACCGTTTACATTTACTTTCGCTGGGTCAAGTTCAAGGATGCGGTTATTAGCAATTGCTACTACTGAAAAAGCTTCGTTAATCTCGTAAAAATCAATATCTCCTTTTTCTAATCCTGCAATTTTAATTGCTTTCGGAACAGCCTTGGAAGGTGAAGTAGTAAACCATTCTGGAGCTTGCTGTGCATCAGCAAATCCTTTGATTTTAGCAATTGGCTTCAATCCTAGCTCTTTTGCCTTTTCAGCACTCATTAAAATAAGTGCTGAGGCACCGTCATTTAGTGTCGAAGCATTTGCAGCGGTAACCGTACCTTCTTTCTCAAATGCGGGTCTCAAGCCACTTATTTTATCGAACTTAATGTTCTTGTATTCTTCATCTTCAGAAACAACAATCAGATCTCCTTTTCTTTGAGGAATACTTACGCTTATAATTTCATTTTTGAATTTTCCTGCTTCTGAAGCTGACGCTGAACGCTTATACGACTCAACAGCATATTCATCCTGCTCTTCCCGGCTAATCATATATTCACGTGCACACAACTCTGCGGCATTACCCATATGGTAATCCTTATACACATCCCACAAGCCATCTTTAATAATACCGTCAGTTATCTGGTCATTACCTAAACGATAACCTGTTCTTGCTTTATCAAGATAATAAGGAACATTGCTCATGCTTTCCATTCCTCCTGCAACAACTACTTCATTTGCACCACTCATAATACTCTGAGCTCCAAGCATGACTGCTTTCATTGCCGAAGCGCAAACTTTATTCACTGTGGTAGAAGGAATATTTTGCGGCAGTCCTGCAAAAACTGCTGCTTGAGTTGCCGGCGATTGACCAAGATTGGCCGAAAGCACGTTACCCATAAATACTTCTTGAATTTCCTCAGGCTTAATTCCTGCTCTTTCAACAGCTCCTTTAATTGCCGCTGCACCTAGTTGAGTTGCAGATAATCCAGCTAAGGAACCGTTAAAGCTACCAATTGGCGTTCTTACCGCCGATATAATTACTACTTCATTCATGATTTTGGGAATTTATCAGCGCAAACTTACGGCATTTCTTTCTTTTGGATGATATTTCTGCGCTAAGGCTTTTCAGGCTTTTAATGTTTAAAAATGTGTTTCAAAGCATTTCAACCTGCATAAAATTGTTATTACGTTTGATTGGTCAAATAATCATGGAGAAGGAAAAGGCAAAACATAGAATACAAGAGCTTTCAAGAAGTATTGAACACCACAACCAGCTATATTATCAAAGTTCAAAGCCGGAAATCAGTGATTTTGAATTTGATAAATTACTCGAAGAACTCATTCAACTTGAAACATCTCATCCTGAATTTCTAGAACCTGATTCACCTTCTCAACGCGTTGGAGGCTCTGTTACCAAAGATTTTACCACCCTTACTCATGATGTTCCTTTTCTCTCTCTGGCAAATTCATATTCTTTAGATGATTTGAAAGAATTTGATGAAAGAATTAGAAAAGCTACAGATCAGTCATTTACCTATGCAGTAGAATTGAAATTTGATGGAGTTGCCATTGGTATTAAATACCGAAATGGCAAGCTTTATCAAGCGGTTACACGTGGTGATGGAGTTCAAGGTGATGATGTAACTCAAAATGTCAAGACCATTAGAACGATTCCTTTAAAACTGAATGGGACTAATTATCCTCAAGAGTTTGAGATTAGAGGCGAGATTTTTATGCCTCTAGCAAGTTTCGAAAGATTAAATAGTCAACGACGCGCTGAACTTGAAGATATTGGAATGCAAGAAGACCAAATTCTTGATCGCTTGTTCAAAAATCCTCGTAATGCAGCTTCAGGAAGTTTGAAAATGCAGGAAAGTAAAGAAGTTGCGAACCGGCGACTTGATGCATTTATGTATTATTTGGTTGGTGATGAAATAGCGTCGAATGAGCACATTTCTAGATTAGAACTTGCTCAGGAATGGGGCTTTAATATTTCTCCGCACAAAAAAAGCTGCAGCACGTTAAATGAAGCGATGGATTTCATTAATGACTGGGAATCGAAACGAAACGAGTTGCCTTTTGAAATAGATGGAATTGTGCTGAAAGTGAATGAATTGTCCATTCAAAGACTACTGGGAAATACAGCGAAATCGCCCCGTTGGGCTATTGCTTACAAATATAAAGCTCAAAGAGTTGCAACAAAACTGAATGAAATTACCTATCAGGTCGGAAGAACGGGGGCTATAACTCCTGTAGCGAATTTGAAACCTGTTTTCCTTGCTGGCACAACGGTTAAGCGCGCTTCATTATACAATGCTGACTATATTCATGAAATGGATATTCGTGAGGGTGACCTTGTTTTTGTTGAAAAGGGTGGAGAAATAATCCCTAAAGTAGTTGCTATTGACACTTCAGCAAGATCAAGCGAAAGTGTTGAACATCAGTATATTTCACATTGTCCTGAATGCAACACCGAGCTTATTCGCAAAGAAGGTGAAGCCATTCATTATTGTCCCAACGATACTGGTTGCCCTCCTCAATTGAAAGGCAAAATTGAACATTTCATTTCCCGCAAGGCAATGAACATCGATTCACTTGGCGAAAAAACGATAGATGCTTTATTTGAAGCAGGCTTGATAAAGAGTTATGGGGATTTATATGCGCTTAAGTTTGAAGATGTAAATGAGAAACTTGAAGGATTCAAGGAAACTTCTTCAAGAAACATGATAGAAGGTATTAAAGCTTCGCTTGATGTTCCCTTCGAACGTGTTTTGTTTGCTCTGGGAATAAGGTATGTGGGACAAACAGTGGCGAAAAAATTGGCTCTTCAGTTTAAGTCACTCGAAGAATTGGAAAAAGCGAGTAGGGAAGACCTTCTTCAAACAGATGAAATAGGTGAAATCATTGCTGACAGCATTATTGAGTTTTTTAGTAAAGATGCGAATCGTAGTGAGCTTGAAAAGTTAAAGCAAGCAGGCTTACAGTTCAAACTAGATGAGGAAGCCTATAAGCCGAGTTCTAACCTTCTTGAAGGTAAAAGCTTCGTGGTTTCAGGAGTTTTTAGCGTATTTTCGCGTGACGAGATTAAAAGACAGATTGAGGCAAATGGAGGGAAAGTGTTAAGCGGGGTTTCAGCATCTACTTCTTTCCTGCTTGCCGGAGAAAAAATGGGCCCTGAAAAGCGCAGGAAAGCTGAAAAATTTGGAGTTGAAATTATTTCCGAACAACAATTTATAGATATGATTCATGCAACTAGTTGACAAAGTAAAACTAAGCATTGGGCATGCTATTCTCAATAGAGAAGTCAAAGAGCTGATCAGGGAAAGAACTGACCCAGATATTCATCGTGCTGCAAGCATCGGAATACTTTACGATGCTACTGATCGCGAAGAATTCTTTGAAGTAAGAGAGTTTTTTAAGGATTTGAGAGATAGCCGAAAAAAGGCTGTCACCCTAGGCTATATCGATTACAAGGAAACATTGTCATTTCACCCTCTTGCTAGGCCCGAATCCGATTATTTCTTTAAAAACCAGCTGAATTGGCTCTCCCAGCCTTCAGCAAGTGTGGTTGATCATTTTATTCAAGAGCCTTTCGACATACTTATTAATTTGTCAATGAAGGATTTATTTCCTTTAGATTACATAGCTGCAAAATCAAAAGCAGGTCTAAAAATAGGCAGAGCGTCTTCGGCAATTTCAAATCACTATGACATTTCATTTCACATGGCTGAAAATGCTGATTTAGAGTCATTCGCCTACACCATCATTCACTACTTAAGTCAGATTAACAATGAGCGTTCAACCAGCAATTCAAGGAAGCGGAGCAGCCATTATTACACCGTTTGATTCTCGAGGCAGAATTGACGAAAAAGCTCTTTCAAAATTAATCAGACACTGGAAAACAGGAGGCTTAGATGTACTCGTAGTTCTTGGTACAACTGGCGAATCAGTTACTTTGTCTAAATCAGAAAAAGACAGAGTTGTTAAACAGGTTATAGAAGAAAATGAAGGTCAGTGCTCACTTGTTCTTGGTTTAGGTGGCAACAACACTTCTGCAGTTTGCTCAGAGCTTGAACAAACTGATCTGTCTCATTTTGAGGCTGTTCTGTCTGTAGCTCCTTACTATAATAAACCTAGTCAAGAAGGACTTTATCAACATTACAAAGCAGTTTCAGAGTCATCGGCTAAACCTATCATTCTCTACAATGTGCCTGGTAGAACAGGGTCAAATATGACCGCAGAAACCACCTTAAGGCTTGCAAATAAGTTTAGTAATATCTGCGCAATTAAAGAAGCTTCAGGTAAAACCAGAATTCAGATTTTTGAAGGCCTTGTTATTCGTACTAAGAACATGAATAGTCAG
>JBBEBC010000046.1:10654-37304 GCA_040882555.1 Bacteroidia bacterium | reverse complement strand
TGGAGATTTACATAGCAGCGCGTATCGTCAATACTAGAAATTCCGAAGGAGAAAACTCCTACCACACTTAAAAGGAAAGTATTGCCTTGAGGAGTAGTCAAGCTAACTCGATCACCTACAATAACATTCATTTTCTCAGCAAGCTTTTCGCCCATTAAAATGCCTTCCCTATTGGTGAGTAAACGATCAACCTTTCCAGATTCCATTTTCTCATACAGCTTGTACATCACGTTTTCAGTGGCAACGTCAATACCTACAACATTGCCGGCAAATTGCAGCGGACCATTATTAAAGAAAACTTGAGTACTCAATTGGGGTGAGGCATAAGACACGCCTGGCGTTTGCTGAATCTGACTCAGCATTTGGAGTCCATCTTTGATTTTTGGCAGCTCTTGCTTGGGCTTTTGATGATGAACCACAAGCCAGTCGTTTTCGCCATTCGCCTGATTTTCAATTAATGCTGGCCTGTCGGTTTTCACGGGATTATACATGTGAATATGCGGAGAGCCATCGAGCGTAAGCTCCATTAAAAATTCATTTACCCCATTCATGAAGCTAATCATGACGATAAACATGGAAATTCCAAAAGTAACTCCCAGCATGGCGACGAGCGTTTGCTTTTTACGCGAAAGCAAATGCACCAATGCTATTCGAAGGGATAATTGTATATTCTTGATTTTCATGGAGTTCAGTTTGCAAGAATAAGTTCATCGTCTTCCTTTATTCCTGACAAGACTTCCACATGCACTAAATCAGAAACTCCTATTTCGACTTTAACTTTAAGTTCTTTTCCTTCTCTAATTACTCTAACAGAGTCGTTTATCATAAGCGCTGCGCGCGGAATACTTACTACTTCTTTTGCTTTTCTGATGATGATATTCGCTTCTAAATTCAAGCCGTAAACTCCTGAAGCAGGAGCTTCAATGAAGCGTGCATCTACTTTAAAAGATTGCTCAGCTTTATTTAGAATTGGATAGATTTTAGAGATTTTGGCAGGGAAAAGTTTGCCCGGATAGGCGTCAAGTGCAATCTGTACTTCTTGTCCCAGTTGAATTAGTTCAAAATCACTTTCATCAATACTTAGACGAGCTATAGGCTCTTTTATATCTCCTATTAATGCGATAGGTTCACTAATATTAACGTAATCACCTTTTTCTTTGAAAACTTGATACACCATGCCATCAAGTGTGCTTCTTGATAGACCATCATCCATATTATTGCTTGCTTGATTGAATCGATTTCGAGCATTTGCAAGTTCTATTTCTTGAGCTCTTTGTTGAGATTTAATTTGCTCTTCGAGAGCATTTCTCTCGCGCATGGATGACTCGGCTTGAGTGGCAACTCGTTCTAAATCGGATTCAGATATTGAGCCGCTCGCAGCTAATTTTTTATATCTCTCTAAATTAAGACTATCGTTTTTTGCCTTTAATTCATTTGCTTTAAGCCTTTGTCGCAGCTGAGCTAAGATGGGACTGTCGGCACTTGCATTTTGAATGGCAATTTTTAGAGCTAGAGAAGAAGCATTGCTTTCTGAATTTCTGTTTTCCGAATTGATTAGAAAAAGTTCTTGTCCTTTAAATATTGTATCTCCTTCATCGACGAATGTTTCGGTGAGATAACCCGGAACGTTTGAAATTAATTTATACTCGCTTTCGGGATAAAGATTACCTGAGGCATAAACCACTTCAGTAATAGATCTTTTTTGAGGCTTTTCTTTTTTATAATCACTTGAACAAGAAGTGAATATGACTAAAGCTAAAATTGCAGGGATGAGTTGTTTCATAAGGCAACATTAATACCTTACAAAGGTGCACTCTCTCGCATAGTCATGCAACAGCGCTTCAAGGAAACGGAAAAATAAGCAACGAAATGTTTAGACCTAACCAGGCAGCCTCGGGATCTGCTTTTCAAACATTTTAATTTGATTCAGAATCTCGTCATTTTTAGGTTTTGCTGCTTTTGCTTTTTTGAAATGTTCTTTAGCAATGCGGTATTGCTGGCGTTGAATTTCCATTGAGCAAAGCTGAAGATGTGTTGCAGCCAAACTATCTTTATCAGGAATTCCTGCTTTTAGGGCTTCTTGCAAATGTTTGCGTGCTTCTTTGGTATTTCCCTTTCTTAGTTCAACAAAGCCAAGTTGCATCAAGTTGGCTCCTCTCACATCGCCCGCAAGGGTTGAATTAGTCTTCAAACTCTGGCGAATATTGGCTTCTGCAGAAACAAGGTCATCAGTTGCTAAGTCGAGGTTACTTTGTAACATGTAATAACCCATTCTAATCGGCTTGAAAAGCAGCTTAGGAAATCTGATCATTTTAAGATAATCTCTCGCCTGTTCTACTTCTCCTGCTTGCACGGCTTCTTGCACAATACGCATAGTTCCCATCATGAAATACAGCAGCAATGAAATGAGAGCAGCGATATAGCACAACCAAGCAAGAACAGTATCAAACCAGATATGCGAAGCAATACCTCCTACAATAAGTAAAATGATAATAGGCAGTCGGTAAATGATATAAAAGCGTAAAATCTTCACAGGTTTCTTTTCAAAATGAGGGGCAAAAGTAGCATAAAAGAAGATGCAATTTTCCATATTCTCATGTTGACATCCTTTTCAATTGAATTGAATTAGCAGTATCTGTAATACCTATTTTAGCCCTTAAAACCAATTATGGCATTAAGTAGAATCTGGTCGGCATTTATTCTTGTTTCCTTGGCTGTAGCAAGTTTTAAGTGGATTGTTTTAGGCGACGTAGAGATTTTTAGCCGTATGGTTACTGGTGAAGGAAATGGAATGATTGATACCACTATTCTTTCTGTAAACATTGCCATTAAGCTTGTTGGTATTATGGCCCTTTTCATGGGTTTGATGAAAATTGCTGAAGAGGCAGGAGGAATTCGTTTTTTATCGAGGATTATCGGTCCATTTTTCTCAAAGCTCTTTCCGGAACTTCCGCCTAATCACCCGGCAATGGGACATATGATGATGAATTTTTCTGCAAACCTGCTCGGTTTGGATAATGCCGCTACTCCTTTTGGGATTAAAGCCATGGAAAGTCTGCAGGAAATAAATCCTGATAAGGAAAAGGCAAGCAATGCCCAACTTATGTTTTTATGCTTGCATGCTTCTGGATTAACACTGATTCCGGTGAGTATTATTGCAGCCCGTTCTGCTTTGAATGCTGCTAGTCCAACAGATATTTTTGTGCCTTGTATGATTGCCACTTTTGTTGCCACCATTGCAGCTATGACAATTGTATCAATTAAGCAGAAAATCAGGCTGTTTCAGCCGGTAATAATTGCATGGATAGGAGGGATTTCTGTTATCATTGCTTTATTAGTTACTTACTTGGTTTCCTTGAGTCCAAATGGACTTTCGGTCTTTTCTGGTGTTTTAAGTAATGGTATAATTCTTTTGATTTTCCTATTAATAATAGGAGGAGGGTTAATTAAAAAGGTAAATGTTTTTGATGCTTTTGTAGAGGGAGCCAAAGGCGGATTTGAAGTCGCGATTAAAATAATTCCTTATCTGGTTGGAATTCTTGTAGCAATAAGTTTGTTGAGAACCAGTGGAACATTTGATTCTTTCATTTATGGAATGAAGCAGCTTTTTGTTTTTCTAGGAACAGATACACGTTTTGTGGATGGCTTGCCAACAGCATTGATAAAACCTTTGAGCGGGAGTGGTGCAAGGGGAATGATGATTGACACGATGACTACCTTTGGTCCAGATTCTTTTCCGGGAAGATTATCATGTGTTTTGCAAGGCTCTTCGGATACAACCTTCTATGTAATAGCTGTTTACTTCGGGGCTGTGGGAATAAAAAACACACGCTATGCCATTGGCGCTATGCTTCTTGCTGATCTAGTAGGAATTATTACTTCTATTCTTCTGGCCTATCTGTTTTTCGGATAGTTATCTCACAACTATTATTTTCTCTACTTGCCTTACATTGTCTTTTTAGCATAGGTTATTACCTCGATGAAAGTAAGATTGAGCGAAAGATAAATTGGGCAAGCTTCAGAAATAAATAGATATACTAACAGAGAGTCATTTTCTGTCTGCGCCTTAGCTGAGGTCAGGGGTAGAGAGATTATTAAAAACAGAGGAATTTCTTAAAAACGTGTTTCATAACGTTCTGAGGCATTTGCGCAGGTGGCGAAAACCTTGCGCACTGCTCCTTTGGAACACGCATTCTGAAATACAAACAAAACTCTTTTTTGGAAAATCAACCGCCACTTTTGCAAAGCAGCTGTTATTTCTCGTTGTTTTTTTAATAATTAGGCAGCGTGACTTTGATAATGTTTAATAGATTCTAATTCTGATTTCTTCTTTGTTTCTCCCTCTTCAATATCATAATCATCTTGAATTCCAAGCCAGAATTTTGCACTATTTCCAAAATATTTTGAAAGCCTTAAAGCTGTATCAGCAGTGATCCTTCTATTGCCTTTTACAATTTCAGAAATTCTTGTTTGCGGTATTGAAATATCTTTCGAAAGTCGATACGCACTTATTTCTAAAGGTTTTAAGAATTCTTCTTGAAGTATCTCACCTGGATGAATGTTTCTTAAATTTTTCATTTCTTTTAGATTTAATGATAATCAATGATTTGAACTTGTTCCGCATTGCCATTTTCCCATTTAAAGACTATTCTATATTGATCGTTAATTCTAATAGAATAGAATTCCTTGTCATTGCCTTTTAATTTTTCGAGTCTATTAGATGGAGGGATTTTCAAATCAGTCAGATTTTGAGAGTTGTTCAACATTCTCAATTTCCTTCTGCCAATTTGTTGGATTTCAGTTGGAAAGCCTTTAACCCGCACTCCATTCCAAATCTGTGAAATAGATTGCTAATAGTAGGAAAAAATGAGGAATAACTAATGTATTAAACCAAAGTCTAATGAAAATTTCAATTTTGCTCTAATTTTAAAAACTCAAGATACAAAAGTGCATCAGCAGTTGTTTGCAAACGATTATTCCTTGCCTGAACGTGTTCGTTATATATATTAAACAACTCATTCAAAGAAATAACTCCTTCGTTATAATTCAACAAAGAAAGGTTTAGTGTGTTTTCTGCAAGCTCATCTCTTCTGATGGCAAATTCGCGCGACTGCCTTTTATCTTCAAACTTAATTTTCCATTCGCTTAATTCAGCTTTAGAATCAATGATACTTTGTTTCCATTGAGCGGTTGCAATGTTTAGCTGAAGTTTAGCCTTTCTCTGCTGGTTATATTGGCTAAACCCTTTGAATAGGGGCATGCTAACACTCAATCCAACAGTTCCGTAATTAAAATTTGTGCCTTGTCCCGAGAATAAGGTATTGCTCTGATTAGCAAAGGTGTATCTCGAGTTAAACGAGATTTTTGGCAAAAACATCCAGTTTTGCTGCTTTATATTCCAAGCAGCTGCTTCAACGGCTAATTCAGAAGCTTTTGTTACGGCTCGATTTTCAGCAGCTATATCGTTGGGGACTTTGTCGATGAAATAGTTGTTAAGTTGATCATCAATGAGCAATTCATCGCTTAGGTCAATTCCTAATAAAGCTTTAAGCTGATTTAAAGTTATTTTAGTACTTGCAATTACATTTTGGGTTTGCTGCAAGGTGGTAAGCATAAGATTTTCTGCACGATTTAACTCTACTTTGCTCGCTAACTGTTGGTTGTAAAATGCTTTTGTGGTATTATAGAGTTCAGTTGCGGTGGTGTCGAGTGTTGAGTTTAATACAGATGCTTCTCTTAAAACCAATAAATTAAGATAAGCTCTGCATACCAACTGAAGGTAATTGTTGGTGTTATTCTTAGAATCCTCAATTGCCTGATCTCTGGTTTTAGATGCAACTTTTGCTCTAGCAAACTTATCTGCATGTATTATTGGCAATTCAAAATTTGCTCCCGCGTTACTGTTCCAGTCTTGGCCAAACCTAACTTCGTTAAAAGTCCCTGGGGCACCTCCAAATATTTCGGCAGGGATAAGCTGAACGGGAAGTTTTAAGTTGTAATCTGACTGAGCATTCGCAGTAAGTGATGGAAGGAGTGAAGAGGCCGCAATTTTACTATCGTAAGAAGAAAGCTGAGCCTGCATTTGAATTTGCTCTAGTGTATAGCTTTGATTTCGGGCTATAGTTATTACTTCATCGAGTGAGCCGATTTGAATAACTTGAGCTTGTATGTGGGTGAAGGAGATAAAGAGTAATAGCAGTATTCTTTTCATAGGACATCAAAAACAGAAGTACAAAGGTGTTTTTTTATTGATGTATTTTAAATCCTTGCTCAAGGAAACGGAATAAATTGCATCGAACCTGAGAATCAAAAATCCAAACGAGTAAGTTCATCGTAAATGTTACGACATCAAAACAATTAATTCAAACACCTTGTTTCTTAGTTATGAATTCACTTATTTTTTCACTCCTTTTAATGATTGTTTTTCCTTCTTGCTCTAGTCAGGATAAAAACCAAATGAACAATCTCCAAATTAATAATGATATGACTCAAACCGAAAAGAACCCTTATTATTCAAGGACAGACACCACGCATTTAACAGTCTCTGATGCTGAATGGAAGAAAGTATTACCAGAAGACGTGTATGAAATATCCCGCAAAGCGGCAACTGAACGAGCTTTTACAGGAAAATATTGGGATTTTGAAGGTTTGGGAAATTACTACTGTGCTGCATGCGGAAATGCACTTTTTAAATCAGACGCAAAATTTGCCAGTAGTTGCGGGTGGCCTTCATTCTATGAAACTATTCGTAAAAATAGTGTTCGTTATGTAGAAGATAAAACTTATGGAATGGTAAGAACAGAAGTTTTATGCGGCAGATGCGATGGGCATTTGGGGCATATTTTCGATGATGGTCCAGCGCCTACATTTAAGCGTTTTTGCATGAATTCTGTTGTTCTCGATTTTGAGCCCGATAAGAAGTAAGTCATCAGGTTAACATAAAATCAATATTTAACTAATCTTTGTCGGGTGAATACCGATAGACAAACAATTTCAGAGAGGCTTCACGAAGCCGAATCAAAAGCATTGATTTTATTTGAGGAGGCTCAAAAGAGAAATCTAATTTGTGATGGAATCACAGAGCTTGAATTAAATAAAGGGCTACTTGATTTAGCATCTGAAATTCTTGGAGTTAAGAAATTCTGGCACAAGAGAATCGTTAGATCAGGAGCCAATACTTTGTTTCCTTACAAAGAAAATCCTCCAAATCTATTGATTCAGAAGGATGACATTTTGTTTTTCGACTTTGGTCCAGTGCTAGAAGATTGGGAAGCAGATATTGGAAGAACCTATGTAATTGGGGATAATCCGGATAAAATTAAACTTCGTGATGATACAGTTACATGCTGGGACTTAGGAAGACGGTTTATATTTGATAATCCCAAATCCAGCGGAGCTGAGATTTATAGGCACATGCAAAGTTTGGCCATTCAGCATGGTTGGGAGTTTGGCGGCGAGCATTGTGGTCATCTCATTGGGTTTTTTCCTCACGAAAGGATTCAGGGAGAGCTTGTTGAGAATTATCTTCACCCTCAGAATGATAAAAAAATCTCAGAGCCCGACAAGAATGGTAATCCAAGATTCTGGATTCTTGAAATCCACTTAGTGGATCGCAAAAAGCAAATAGGAGGTTTTTATGAGGGCTTTGTAGGTAGTTTCTGATTACATTATTAGCTGTTCGGTAATTCTTTTCTCATTCTTTTTGCCTCATTGTTGTCAACCTGCGTTACAGGCGTTGCATAATACCTGAAATCATTGCCAATAAAATATTCGTTGATAGCATTTTCAATATCATTAAATAATATCGCTTTGGTTATACAGATGACTCTAACGAGCTGAATGTGAATGATTTCATCATCTTCTAATATGTATTCATCAATTGCCTCATCAATAAAGCAGTGTAATGCATATTTCTTTTTAAGAATTACCTCGCAAGCTTGTTCAGCTTGTTTTCTTGTGGGAGTTAAAAGGTTGAAAATAATCATAGCCTTAAGAAGTTTACTTAGTTAGGAAAACTGCATTCTTTTAGTATTGTTGCGAGTAAAATCCAAAAAATTCCTTTAGCTAGGAAAAACATAAATCCCCAGAAGCCCAGTTTTTTGAGCCAAATAAGCAATTTGTTTTTCCAATTCACAGCTTTTATTGGTTTAGCTTCGCATGTTAAAATAACATAATGGTAAAGATGACTGTTTGAATGACATCGACAAAATCTTTTATGAAGACTAAGAAAGAGTTACTAGTAAATGAGGGGAAATTCCCAACGATCAATTTGCTAGACGTGCGTTCTCCGTTAGAATTTAGTAAAGGTCATATTCCTGGAGCTATTAATTATCCTTTGTTTAGCGACGATGAAAGGGCAAAAGTTGGTACGGTATACAAGCAAAAGGGGAGTGATTTAGCAATTATAGAAGGTTTAAAAATTGTTGGTCCCAAAATGCATGAAATTGTGACCGATTGCAGGGAAATTTTTCCTGATAAAAAAATCCTTGTGCATTGTTGGCGTGGAGGTATGAGAAGCAATTCTGTTTCTTGGTTGCTGAATCAAGCAGGTTTTGAGACCAACATACTGCAAGGTGGTTACAAAGCATACAGAGCTAGAGTCAGGGAGTTTTTATCAGGGCCTTTTAAACTTGTAATTATTAGTGGAACAACAGGTTCAGGCAAGACAGATGTGTTACATGCTTTAAAGGATTTAGGTGAACAAGTTATTGATTTAGAAGGATTAGCGTGCCATAAAGGTTCGAGTTTTGGTGCCATTGGTCAACCAGAACAGCCCAGTATTGAGCAGTTTGAAAATAATTTGGCCAATGAATTAACTGAATATGATGCAGAAGACACTATCTGGATAGAGGATGAATCTAGAAGAATTGGCAAAATCAATATGGAAGACCACTTTTGGAATCAAATGAAAAGAGCTGATTTTGTTAGCTATTCAATTCCTGAAGAAGAAAGAGTTAAAAGACTTGTTGCAGATTATGGAGCATTTGATTTCGAAGAGCTTAAACAGAGCTTAATACGAATAGGCAAGCGACTTGGCCCTCAGCACCTCAAAGGAGCTTTAACGAGTTTAGAAGAAGGCAATCTCGAAGAAGTAGTTAAGACTTGCCTTGTTTATTATGATAAAACATACAACTATGGGCAAAGTAAAAAGCAAGGAAAGTGTCTGAATAAATTTGAATTTGATTATTCAGATCCTAGAATGATTGCCCAAGAATTAAAAAACTCCCGTCAATGAGTATTTCCTAAGAGCAGCCGGAAAGACCAATAGACGGGAGTTAAGCGTATAGTTGATTCAGGTAAATTACCTGACCACCATTTTACCGGTAGATTTAGAGTTTTTCGTTGTTACAGTATACATATACATGCCTGAAGCAAGATGCTCTGCATGGTACTGATACGTTTTACCATTCTGAACTTTGAAAGAATCAAGTTCCTTACCAAGCATGTCGGTAATGCTTACAGTTGCGTCTAACTTATCAGAAGAGTTAACCAATATGCTTGTAGTTCCAGAGAATGGGTTTGGATAGATAGAGATATTTAAATCAGAATTAACTTCTGAAATACTAAGAAATCTATCAATCGTGTGAACTGTAGTATTGGTTCTGATAGGTTCGTTAAAGTCGAAATAGATATCAGCAAAGTTGTTTAGTACAGTTCCGTCAATTTGATTTTGAACTGGGTCAATTTTAAAGTTCACAAATCCAATACTTCCCTCTGGATCAGAGGTACTATCTGGTAGCATAATATTAGTAAATGTCCAGCGAATGGTTCTTTCAGATTGATTAACATTCACAGAATATTCATCAGAAGAAGCAACCATTTGGAATGTTTCTAGAATGTAATCTGTTGAAATGGTATCGATAAGAACAACATTCACGGCTGGAGCGGTTCCTGTATTTTGGAAGCGAATAGTATACGCTAATTGGGTGTTTGGTAGTATTCTGCCTTCTTCTCCGATTCCGGCAGGAACACCTTGCTTGTCATTAGGATCATAAGAACCTACAACTGTTTGATGTAGTGTATCAATATTATTAGCTGGGTTGTAATCGTTTAAAGGAGTGACAACTACTGTGTTAAATATTGCTGTACCTAAGGCAAGTGATACAGGCGTTGGTGGACTCATATAAATGTAATCACAATCGCCTGGGGCTAAATCAGTGAAATCCCATGAAGCCGAGCTTGCTGCAGGATTGAAGCTAGTTGGTTGTGGTGAGAATTCAGAAGCAGAACTAATATCAAGAAGTGGATCCCAATAGAAAGTGAAGGTCCCGCTTGCTGCACTTGCACCATTGTTACAGTAGTCAAGAAATGCAAGGAAATTGAATCCAGGAGTGATGGTTGAAATAGGACTTATACTAGCTGATAAATCCATTAATTCAGGATCAGCCCAAAGTCCGAAGTCATTGCCTGAGTATGTTTGACCGATTACGGATGCATTCACAGAATAACTTCCGCCGGCAGGCGCAGAAACAACATAACCGTTAAGTGCTCCATAAACTGAAACCTCATAAGTGCCTGGAGTTATAACGATACTATATTCTCCTAAAGCATTGGTACTTACCCAAGAATTGCCAATTTGAATTAATTTGCTTGGAACACCGTTTTCACCTGCATCCCGAATTCCATTATTGTTATTGTCGTAGAACACAATTCCCTCAATAACTACAGCTTGCAGTTGATATCCGAAATCAAACCCTTCAATAATAGTTCCCTCTTCCAATGTGAAAGTATACCCTTGTCCATCAGCCGGAAGAGTTGGAACATAATTACTCTGCCAAGTGAATGACTGAATTGTATATGTTCCAGGGTAAATAGAGAACTCATAATATCCATTTTCATCTGTATAAGCCCAAAGGCAAGAAACACTATCTGTACCGGCACAGATTGTTACGTAAGAATCTGCCATTGGCATTTCATTCTCATCAAATAATCCGTTTCCATTGGCATCATCCCACACAAATCCAGAAACGATTTCTGAACCTAATGGGTCAAGCTGAATAGGAACGCATGTGCTATCGAAGCAAGGTCCGTCAGCATAAATACATAGATTGTCGTTTATTGGCGACATAAATGTAAAGCTAGCTTCACCATTTTCGATCTGTTGCCAGAATTGATTATTTGGGGTGAAAACAGAGTAGAAGTAATCGGGAAGAGGGTTATTGATGGTGATGTTTACCTGATTCCCATTATAAACGACATCTACATCAAGCTGATAATTGCAAGGAGCAACAAACGTAGTACAAACTGAAGTTTCGCATCCTAAGGCATTTACTGCAGTAAGACATATTTCTACAAATTCACCTTCAGTAAAGGTTTCCTGAATAGAACTTTCGTTCGATGTATTTGCAGTCCCATTGATAGACCATTCATAGCTTTCCCAAGTCTCATTGCTCTGGACAGTAAATTCGAAAAGGTTATCTCCTAAATCTAGTGTGTTTATGTTGAGGTCTACACAACTCAGAATCGCAATCCAGCCTGAGTTAACAATGCTTATATCTGAATGCCAAATGAAAGTTAAAGAACCATCAGCAGCAGTTGAGGTAAATTCTGGAAGATTTGTTCCAGTTAGATTCCCATCGAGAACAGCTAAAAGAGGAGAAGAAACTGAATTTCCGTTGCGAATTGTTAATTCATCAAAACCTTGCTCAGTATTAAATGAAGTAAAATCAACTTTTAGTTTAGCCCCTGTTGTTGAAGGGTAGATGGTTAAGGTGAAATCTTGATTATTCGCATAATTTCCATTTGCTCCGGCTGGATCGGTAAAGAAAGAACTACAGGTGGTAGAACTACCGTTTTGCATACTAATAGTATTGCCTGAAGCCGGTTGATCTTGACAAGAAATGTTAATTGGAACAGTGGAAGTGTAAGTGCAGCCGCAATCATCAGATACGACAATAACTGCTGTAAATAATCCTGCCGAAGGCAGATCTACCTGAAAGGGATTATTATTTCCTGATAAACCTAATGATGGAATGGACCAATCATACGAGTAATTGCTGCAACCGCCAGTTGCGAAAGCATTAATTGTAGCAGAAAGTCCTGACACATTGAGTGAAGGATTCACGAATAATGAGCCGCAAGGTCCAGTAGAAGTAACTAACTGACAAGAAGAAAATTCACAACCTGAAAGAGGATTTACTGCAATTAGACATACATTATATGCACCTTGAAAAGGAAAAGTATGACTTACAACAGGTTGATTAGTTGGGCCAAAAGTAGTTCCGTCTCCAAAGTCCCAGAAATATTCAATATTATTACCTGAGCTAGAGGTTGCAATAAAATCAAACGTATTATTCTGTGTAGGGATTTGAGTAAATGTTGCAAAGAAATTTTCGCAACCTCCTGTTATGATATCATAGCAAATTGTGTCGGCGCATCCAGCATTGTCAACCGCATAAATGCATAGGGTGAACGTTTCATTTAATGAAGGATAAATATGTTCAAAACCGTAGGCTGTCGACATAAAGAATTCCTCAAATGTTCCATCTCCATAATCAATGAAGATTTCGACTGGTAAAGAGTTAAAATTCTGATTGAAAACAGTTCCAAAAAGTGTATCACCTTCAACATAGGTTTCTGCTAAAATGTAATCAGGTTGGCAAAGACCATTTGTTACATTAAAAACTGTGCAAGTAGAATCAAAACATCCATTGGCATCTTCAATGGTAAGGCAAGCGGTGTAATTTCCATTTGGAAATGTCAAAACAGGCTCAGGTGCAGTGCTTTGTTGGCCATTGCTAAACCACCAGTAATAGGTATAAGGAGGCGTAGCGTTTTCGACTGAGTTAACGTTAAAGCCAACCACACCATTATTTAAGTTATTGGCTGAGAATGAAGAGTTAATATTACATCCCTCGGTGGTAATTACAGTATTACAAAGTGTGTCAGTACAACCTGCATTGTCTGTTGCAAAGAAGCATAAATCAAATGTGTCATTTACTGCCGGGTAGGTGTGAGTAAAAGTATAAGCAGAACTAATTATTGCTTGATCAAACGTGCCATCTCCGAATTCAATCCAAAGTTGGATAGGAAAACTGAGGCTCTGGTTCAATACAACCCCCAAAATCTCATTTTCATTTACATCGATTTGCGATGTAATAAAATCTTGTTGGCAAGGAGCTTCAATTACGCTAAATTCAGAACATATGGTATCAACACACCAGTTTGCATCTGTAACAGTAAGGCAAGCGGTGTAATTTCCATTTGTAAATGTGACGTAAGGTGATGGACTAAATGATGTTTGCCCATCACTAAACCACCAAGAATAGGTAACTGGAAGTGCTGCGTTTGCAACAGAATCGATCGTGAAATTCACAACACCATTATTAAGTTCATTCGCAGAAAAAGCAGAAATGATATTACAATCGCCTCCAATAACTAGGGTAATTTGGTCGATTGCGTACCAAAAGGTGTTAGGGGAGTCATTGATCATCAAATCAACAATATATGTTCCCGGTTGGACATAATTGTGAGTTACTGTGGGACCCTGTTGAGAAGATGAGACATCCCCGAAATTCCATTGATACAGAGTGTTTCCAACTGGTGCTGAAACATCTGTGGTTAATACTACCTCATTCCCTATTTGGGATACGATGGTAATGTTGGCACTTCCTTGAGCATCCGCCTTTTGGATACTCATGCAAAGCAAAGCCGAAATGGTAAATAGTAGTAAATGTTTCATTGTAGGTTTATTTTGACATTATAAAAGTAGTTTAATTCGATTTCTAAAGGTTGAATAAGATGTTCTAATTGAGTTGATTCTTACTTGTTAAGGTTTTTAGATTTGTATTATTTCCTCATTATAGAAGTGTTTTGTCTAATAATACTTACGTGCCCAAGAGCCTAATTGCGATTTATATGCTTGTACTTAATAAGACATTAAATGAGTTATTGCCTAAATTAGGAACACTTTATTTAAGGGTTTTCTTGTTGATTTATTTAAGATAAACTTATTATCGAGTAAAAAATAAATTTAAATTTGCATAGCTATAAAATGTTCGGGGGACGTATTTTTAGTGACAGGAAGTGTTGATATTTTACTATACCCAACTTTATGGATCAGCTAATAGAATTTTTTACTGGCTTGTTTAGCACTGAGCATTGGCCTGAGCGATGGTCGTGCGGTACTTGGAGTCAATTTCACGGATGGCTTTATATTATAAGCAGTTTTTTAATTGCTGCTGCATATTTTGTAATTCCCGTACTCTTATATAAATTTCTAAAGAGGCGATCTGATTTACCTTTTATAAAAATATTCTGGTTATTTATACTATTCATTCTTGCTTGTGGAAGCACGCATCTTATTGATGGTGTGATTTTCTGGGAGCCTATTTACCGATTAAGTGCTTTTGTTCTCTTTTCTACAGCCATTGTTTCTTGGTTTGCCGTTATTGGATTAGTTAGAGTAATGCCAAAAGCCTTAGAATTGAAGTCGCCTCAACAATTGGAATTAATAATTAATAAACGAACTCGTCAATTGAAAGAAACAAATGCATCTCTAAAGAGGATTAATGAGGATTTAGATAATTATGTTTATGCAGCATCTCATGATTTAAAATCTCCAGTCAACAATATGGAAGGCCTTATTGATTTATTAAAAAGTGATTTGGCGGATAATAAAATGCCTTCTGAATTTTTAGTTGAGAAAATTGAAGAATCGGTCAAAAGAGTTCAAAATACAATAGCTAAATTAACCGATGTTATTAAATTGCAAAAAAGTCCGTATGATGATCAAGAATCAAATAATCTAAATCATCTAATTGATGAGATACTTGTTGATAACTCACAAATTATTGAAAAATTCGACGCTGAAATAATTAGAGAGTTAGACATGGATACTTTTTTTTACTCGAAAAGCGGTCTAAAGCAAATTCTTTATAACCTAATTATCAATTCAATTAAATATAGTCATCCAGACAGGAAACCAAAGATAATGGTAAGGTTCTATGTTCATGCCATGAGAGTGTGTCTAGAAGTGGAAGATAATGGATTGGGAATAGATTTGGAGAAATATGGCGATAGAATGTTTGTGCTATTTAAAAGACTACATGAGCATGTTGAAGGTTCAGGCATAGGATTATACAGTATAAAGCAACTCATCACCAAGAAGGGCGGTACCATAAAAGTATCCAGTGAATTAGGAAAAGGCTCTAAATTTTCTGTTGTTTTTTAGTAATAATTTCTTTAATATTATTCTTTGTTAATATATGAATGATTTAAATCAATACAATTGTGTTCTGCTTGTAGATGATGACGACACAAGCCTCTACTTGAGCGCAATGACCATCTCTAGAAATAGCTTTGCAAAACATACACACTCAATGACGAGTGCAGATATGGCACTTAATTTTATTGATGAAAACTGCGAGGAAAAAGAGGTTTTTAAACCTATTTTCTGTCCTGATTTGATTTTTCTTGATATCAATATGCCAGGTATGGATGGTTTTGATTTTTTAAATGAATACAATAAGCTTTCTGACCAAATAAAATCAAAGATTAAAGTGTTTATGCTTACTTCTTCTGATAATTCAAGAGATCGGGAAAAAGCGGATATGCAAGGTGTTGCTGGTTATATTATAAAACCACTAACAAATGATAAATTAAAGAGTCTAATTCAGGTCGCCTAATATTTTTGGCTAAATTGTATGCTCTAATTCTCTCAAGATGCGTTTCATATTATCATGTCTGGTAATTCTGTCTTTTGCTTCATGCAAAAAATGTTACGATTGCACTAAAAAATGTGGTGTATGTCAAAATGGGCCAATTGTAGTTGCTGGTTGCACTGGTGATGAAGCTCTAAATGGTTTCTCCGTTGATAGCTGGAAGGTGCTGCTAGAATCTCAAGGTTATGCCTGCACATACGATAATGTTACAGAAGAAGCTTGTGGTAAAGATGAGAAAGAAAACAAGGAGCAAACTTATTTTGAATGTGTATCAAATTGATATACAAATAGATGTGCTTTAATTACGAAAAAAAATCTCTGTTCGTAATATCTTCCTAACTCAACATACTTATTGATTAAACAATGAGGAATGTTAATTCTACTTTCATCCAAATTTTCAAAAAAGTATTGTAATTCAAATCAGTTTTTTATTAAACCTGATAGAATCCCAATCGACAATTTTGTTCTTGACTTCAGGTTAATCGATGTTGATAATATAAATTTGGAAGAGTGAGTCAGGAAGAACATAAAGAGTTTTTGGATCTGATTAATAGTCATCGGGCCGTTTTGTATAAGGTCGTTAACCTTTATATAGACGACAGAGAGGAAAGAGAAGACTTAATTCAAGAAATTCTTCTTCAAGCCCTAAAAGGCTTTCCAAGATTTAGAGGAGAATCTAAGTTTTCTACTTGGCTCTATCGAGTTAGTTTAAACACAGTCTTCAGCTACAGTAGGAAAAATGAAAATCGTAAGAAAGCAGAATCAGAGGTCGAAGTCATTGATCTAGAAATGCCGAAATCTGATGAGGCAGCTGAATTATATTTTCACATAAGGCAGATGGACGATGTCAATAAGATGGTCATCACCCTCTATCTAGAGGGTTTTGGTAACAAAGAAATTGCAGAAATCACAGGTATGGCGGCTAATACAGTAGGTGTTCGTTTACATCGAATTAAAGAATCACTTACCCAAAAAATGAATCATTTATCATGAAAGAGTTAAAAGATATTTGGTCTCGAAATACAAATCAGGATCATCCGGAATTCAATTATAAAGACCTGGAAAACCTCAAAGAAAGATCTGATTCACCAATTAAAAAGCTAAAAAGAAATATTTTTATTAATTCCATTTTTGGTGTCGTCTTTCTTATCGGATTTATTGCACTTCTATTTATTGTGGACGGGTTTTGGTTTAGGGTTTTTACATCAATACTTTGTTTATCCTATATGGCGGGCATCTTTTTTAATAATTGGATTGATAAAACCTATCTCACAGATATCCCAATGGACGATTCTCTGCTCAGTTACCTGAAGGTTCTGTCGCATGGTATGAAAAAAGCTTTTCGGGCCATTGAACTTGCTGCCGTTTTTGTTTACCCAATTGCTATGACAGCAGGTTTTCTCATCCCTTTAACTATGGAAAATAAACTTAACCTTTTTTCAGAAGACCCTTTTCTTTGGATTTTACTTTTCGTCCTTTTCTTGGTGTTAACGCCTATCTGTTTTTACCTTAACAGGTATATGACGAAACTGGCATTTGGGAAATATGTCAACCAAATAGATAGTATAATCACTAATTTAGAATCGAGTGATGTGGCAGATCAGTGATGTTTTCATCACGAGCGATATTTAAGGAGATATGTTCCTTTTTAAAGTAATTATTCATTCTATCTTTGGCGCTCAAGTGAATTTTCAAAATTATGCGTCAATCTTTACTGCTGCTTCTCTTAATGTTCATTTTTGGAGGAATTGCAACAGCTCAAAATGCCACAATAAGAGGTTTTATTTACAATTCTGATAGTGGAGAACCAATTATTTTCTCACCCGTTTTTTTAGAAGGAACATCATTCGGTGTTCAAACCGACGTAAATGGCTTTTTTTCAATCACTAAAGTCCCAGAGGGAGATTATACCCTTGTTTTTTCTGGCTTTGGATTTGAAAAAACATCCATGAAAATCGCTGTTAAAGGCAATGGAATTATCAGCAAGAATCTGTATGCTAAAGAAGATGCTGTCAAATTAAAAGAGTTTGAAGTTAGTGGTAAGAAAGAAGAAGAAAGAACGCGAGTAGGAGTAGGTATTTCAACAATAACCCCTAAAGAGATAACCAAACTTCCCACCGTAGGTGCTGAACCTGATTTAGCGCAGTATCTTCAAGTAATTCCAGGTGTAACTTTTACTGGCGACCAAGGTGGACAGCTCTACATTCGTGGAGGTTCTCCCATTCAAAACAAAGTGCTTCTCGATGGAATGATTATTTATAATCCCTTTCACTCCATTGGCCTCTTTTCTGTTTTTGATACGGATGTTATCAGAAATGCTGACGTTTATACGGGCGGTTTTAGCGCCGAAAACGGCGGAAGGGTTTCCTCCATCATGAAAATTACCACCAAAGACGGAAATAAAAGACGTTTTGGAGGGAAGACTTCAGTGAGCCCCTTCGTTTCAAAATTACTTTTAGAAGGTCCGCTTAGCAAAAGAAAAGAAGGAAGTGCCGGATCCTCCTCTTTTATTATTAGTGGCAGAACCTCTTATCTTAGAGAGTCTTCTAAGATATTTTACCCTTATGTAGATACGGCTGGATTGCCCTTTAACTTCACTGATTTATATGGTAAACTTTCTTTCAATGCCGATAATGGTAGTAAGCTTAACTTAAGTGGCTTCAATTTTACTGACCAAGTGAGGTATAGAAGCCTTCAGGATTTGAATTGGAATACCTACGGTTTTGGAGCCAACTTTGTCCTGATTCCAAATGCCAATAACTTCCTCTTTGAAGGGGTTTTTAGCTATTCTGATTATAAGATTTCTCTCGAAGAAGCATCGCGTCCTTCAAGAAGCAGCCGAATTAACGGCTTTAATATGAATTTGAACTTCAAGTACTTCCTTGGTGAAAATGAATTTCAATGGGGAGTTGAAGCCATTGGCTTTAGCACCGATTTTACATTCTTCAATTCTGTTGACCGTAAAATAGTTCAAAACGAGAATAATACAGAGTTGGCACTTTATGGAAAGTATAGGCTTTTACTCGGTAATTTAGTATTAGAACCAAGCTTCCGCCTTCACTATTACGCTTCTTTAGGCAATGCTTCGCCTGAGCCAAGAATAGGAGCTAAATACAATGTTTCAGACAATTTTCGCTTAAAAGGAGCTGCCGGTTTATACAGTCAGAATCTTATTGCCGGTGTTTCAGATCGTGACGTTGTGAACTTATTTTATGGCTTTATCTCGGCTCCTGATAATGCTCCTACAACCTTCAAGGATCAAGAATTTGCAACTAAATTACAAAGAGCAAGACATTATATTTTTGGCTTTGAAAGTGATCTAACCAAGCACATCAAGTGGAATGTTGAGGCATATTATTTCGATTTCAACCAACTTACAAATATTAACAGAAACAAACTTTACGACGATAACGCAATCAATGCAGACAAGCCTGATATCGAAAAGAAAGATTTAATTCTTGAAAAAGGTATTTCTCAAGGAGTTGATATGACTCTTAAGTATGAATATAAGCGTTTCTATGTGTGGGCGGTTTATTCATTGATGAAAGTAACACGTGAAGATGAATTGATTACCTACAGCCCTGTTTGGGATAGGAGACATAACGTGAACCTGCTTGCTTCGTTTGAATTTGGCGAAGGTCTGAATTGGAGCGTTAGCGCAAGATGGAATTTTGGTTCTGGTTTCCCTTTCACTCAAACACAAGGTTTCTATGAGAATATCTCTCTTGGCAATAATTTGAATGAAAACTACACCCAATCAAACGGAAGCTTAGGCACAACTTATGGAGCTTTGAACCAGGGAAGACTTCCTACTTATCACCGACTTGACGTAAACATTAAAAGAGTGCAACCAGTTGGCGATAATGCTACATTAGAATTTACTGCAGGTGTTACCAACGCTTACAATCGCGACAATATCTTCTATTTCGATAGGATTAAATTTGAACGTATCAATCAGCTACCTATACTTCCTAGTGTAGGTGTGAATTTCTTGTTCTAAGATTCTCACTCTCTCCAAGTCAGTTTTATACTCGGCACATTCCTGAAATAAGATGGCTTAAAACAGTCTATTTGCAAGGGTTTACATGCTATGTTACATTTGAGCCATGAGAAATAAATTCATTGCCATTCTGGCTTTTTATCTGCCGTCTTTGTTAGCTGTATCGCAAGTAGATTCAGTATTTGTCAAGAATTTCGGAGGTCCCGGAGATGAGCCAATCGGCTTTGGAGCTGGAATTTCTGGAGCTCCTAGTGTAAAAGCAACTCAAGATTTAGAGGGCAACATATATGTAGCTTCGTTTACAAATTCTACATCAGGAGATATTGAAAGCAATGCCGGATCTGAGGATATTTTTGTTGTTAAAACAGATGCCAACGGAGAACTCATTTGGTCTAAAACCTACGGTGGAAGTAGCTTCGACAGATGTTTTTCAATAATACTTCTTTCTGATGGCAATCTGTTATTAGCTGGGAGAAGTGCTAGCAATGATGGTACTTTTACAGGGTTTCTAGGGGGTGAAGATGCCTTTTTAATAAAAATTTCCCCTGCGGGCGATGTAATCTGGTCTCGTTTATACGGAGGTAGTTTACCTGATACATTTTTTGATGTTGTAGAGCTTGATGGAGGCGACTTAATTGCCTGTGGCATATCAGGTTCCATTGATGGTGACATCAATGATGATACCTTCGCAGGCTCTAATAAAGCTTGGTTAATGCGAATGAACTCAAGCGGTCAGCCAGTTTGGAGTCGAATTACTGATGGCTTAATAAATAATTCTGATTGGGAAGAAAGTTTCTGGTTTGCTCGTCTCAATAATACCCGTGATGCGGTTTATCTTTTAGGAGCGACTTATAACTTTAACGATATTAATTCAGATGATTTATTTATTTCTAAATATAATTTGGATGGAACCCAAAGTCTAAAATCTTCTTTTGGTGGTCAGGCTGGAGATACACCGTCGGGGCTTGTAGTAGGAGCAAATGATAATTTATTTGTCTTCGGTTCTGCAAGAGGAGGAAATGGTGATATTACAAATTATTTAGGCGGTAGTGCAGATGCTTGGCTTTTAAAACTTAATTCATCAGCAGAAATTATTTGGGATAAAACCTTCGGTGGATCAGATTTAGACTATGGCTATGGATTGTCATCATATGGCAATTCTCTTTTCTTATGCCTCTCAACAAGGAGTACCAATAATTCTGCATCTGCTGCCGGTTATGGTTTGTTAGATGGACTAATCATAGAGGTTGATTCCGCCGCAGGCGATACTATTTCTACATTAAGATGGGGAAGTTCTTCTAGCGATTATTGCCATGATCTTGTGCATAATTCTGAAGGCAACTTTTATGCTGTTGGGCGCTCCGCTGGAAATGATGCTTGGATTTCTCAAGCCAGAGGCGGAAGTGATTTAGTGCTGATTCAATATAGGGATGAAACTATTTCAGTGAATGAAATCTCAAGCTCAGGTTTGTTAATTTACCCTAATCCTAGCAAAGGTCTGCTTAAAATTCGCATACCAGAGAACTATGCTCATTTGAGCATTTACAATTCAACGGGATTATTGGTTTTTGATAAATCGTGCAGTGATGCACTAAATACAATCACTCTAGAGAATTTTCCGAAAGGGATTTACACTGCTGTAGTAACAGAAAAAGGAGGAAGCAATGCAATTTCTTCAAGGTTCATTCTTGATTAATCTCTAAGATCTGGTTAAAGTAACATAGTCCTTAATGAGTGTATTCAAAAACTCATTTGAGTTTTTAGGGTATTTACCAAGTTGAAGTTTTGCGGCAATATTCTTAGAGACATTGTTTGCCACTTCAAAGTGAGCTTGGTTGGGATATTTCTTAAGTTGGTCTAATGCCATTTTAACGGTAAGCATTTCTTGCTCATTCATGGCTATTACCTCCGGATAAGTTACCTCATAATCGCTCTTGTCTTTTATTTTTAATAGGTCATTGAGGCTGACTCGAAAGTCTGTTTGGGATTTTACAACAGAGGTATCTGCTAATAAATCTCCTAATCTTTGACCTTTGTCTGATGAGCTAACTTGCAAGGCAGCAATACTTCCAAGTGAACCCCAAATGTCAATCCACCTGAAAGCCCAGCGAAGAAGGTAATCGGTTAAGGAGAGTTCACTTCCGTTTAGCTTGATAACTCTAATTCGGAGTGCTATTTTTCCGGGAGTTTGTCCACCCGTGAAAACTTCAAACGCAAGTGAGTAAAAAATGAAAATTGGGAAATTAATCAACAAGACCAGTGAATTTCTTGTTACAGGATCTAAGCCTGTGGCTGAAATAATACTGTAAAGAAGCGTTAATACACCAACTAAAATAAATGCATCAAGGATTAATGCAAGTCCCCTTTCTCTAACCGAAGCTAGCTGATAGGTAATGGGAACGTTTTGAGGTGTAATTATTTCAATTCTTCTCATTCAAGGATAAGTTTTCTTCCTATTTTGTGCACCTAAGATACATGAAACCTGAATGAAGGAAACAAGGTTCATTGAGCAAAAAAAAGATCGTTGGCAAGAACTTGAACACGCCCTCAAAACAGGTAATCAAGATCCTGATTTATTGGGTGATTTGTTTATTCAAGTTACTGACGATTTATCTTATTCTAGAACCTTCTATGGGAACCGTGTGGTGAGGGTTTACCTTAATCAGCTTACTCAAAAATTATTCAGAAACCTTTTTCGAAATACAGTAAACCACAAGAAACGCCTCAGTTCATTTTTTGGTTCAGAATTACCTTTTGCGCTATACACTTACCGCAGACCAATGATAACTGCATTGGTAATCTTCCTGATATCATTCGCAATTGGAGTTTTATCTGCAAATCAGGATTCACAATTCGTGAAAACAATCCTAGGAGATTCATATGTGTCAATGACGGAATCAAACATTGCTTCGGGTGATCCAATGGCAGTTTATAAAAATGAGGATGTCCTGAACATGTTTCTGAGAATTGCTCAGAATAATATGCTAGTTGCTTTCAGAGCCTTCATTTTCGGATTATTATTCTCTCTTGGGAGCATTGGGATATTGGTTTTTAACGGAATCATGATTGGGGCATTTCAATACTTCTTCATCTCTAAAGGCTTAGGTTTGGAATCGGCATTGGCCATCTGGATGCACGGCACTATGGAAATTTCCGCTATTGTACTTTCAGGAGGAGCTGGATTAGTTATGGGTGGAGGTCTTATTTTTCCTGGTACATACACCAGACTCCAATCATTACGTAAATCAGCTAGAGCTGGAATTAGAATTATGGGTGGAGTAACTCCTATGATTTTAATTGCCGCACTCATTGAAGCTCTGCTAACAAGGTTTACAGAATTAAACGACATCATTAGAGCTTCATTTATCCTACTGCAGGCTGGATTCGTTCTTATGTACTTTGTTTGGTTGCCTTACAGGAAAAGGAAGTCCAAAGAAATAATACGCCTAGACGAGGACAGAATACCACAAGCCAAGCCTATTGAAGATGAAATGAAGGATTTGCCTCTTGGAGGCGATGTTTTTAGTGTAACGTTTAGGTTATTCTTTCATGCTTTACCAAAGCTCATTAAAATCTTAGTATTGCCTGCCATAGCGTTAAGTATCGTTTTGATATTTATGATGGATGATAATACGATGAATAGCCTGATATATTCAGGTCCGTTATTCTTTGTCAAATTAACTTACCTACTAAATATCGACGGGACGATTATTTTTCCACTTATATTAACTCTAGCACTTTCATTAGTGATATTTACTTGTGGAAGAATGTGGCGAAGAAAAGTGGAATTTCATCCGCCTTGGGCGCAACCTTTCGAATTAAATTCAAGAAGTTTATTTAGTAAATATATATTTACTTTCCTGCTTTCGGCTTTAGTAATTGCACCACTATTATTGAAAGGAATCACTGGGGTTTGGCTCTTTTTACTCATGCTACCTATAACTTTATTTATTGTTTCAGCTTTTCAGCTGATAGACAAAAAGCCAATTGAAGCACTCAGGCAAGTAATTCGAATATTTACCAATTCGCCAACTATTGTAGCCTTTACATTATTTAGCCTTCTGCTACCATCGGCCATGTTGCTCATTTTATGCGACTTTATTCTTCCTTTAGTGAATCTTGAAGTACTTGAATGGAATTTCACTATGGATAGCGTTGTTTACCAGTGGATAAAAGTTTCAATCAGTGTGATATCTTCGGTTTTCGGACTCCTACTGAGCACTATACTTTGCTGTTTTGGGATGGCAATGGCATATTATTCAGCCTCAGAACGAGTAGATGCGCATGGCATAAAAAGCAAACTTAAAGAACTGAATCTGTATTCTGAATGAGGTTTCTTATCATCTACATATTCATTTTTTCGAGGCTAGCTCTTGCAACAGCGCAAACTGAAGCTGTTGAAGAGGCTGCTTATCCTGAACAGCTTCCAGAACCCAAAGCTCTCGTAGTTCAGGAAAGCAAACTCATAGAAAATCTTGATTCTATTCAAATAAATTCCAGTGCTTTTGACTCTGCCATTTGGAAAAAGCATACCAACGGCCTCGACTATTTTGAAGTTGATGAAGCAAAGCCAGTGCAGAAGAAAAAGCAAGCTGAAAAGGAAGAAGATACTGAAGAAGCACCTAGTCACTTCGTTGGAATTTCACAAGTATTGCTCATCATTATAATAGTCGCAGTTCTCGGATTTCTTATTTATCAAATTGTAAGGCAATTGAGAAAAAAGGATGTCAATATTGAGGAAGATGAATTCTGGCAAATCAATCTGAATCAAAGTGATAAGGCAGAAATTCAAATTGAGGATAAACTTCGTTTTGCTACCGAAAGCGAGGATTATATCATAGCCATCAGGTTAAATTATTTGCTGGCTTTAAATGAGCTAAACCGAAACGGAATTGTTAAGTGGAAGAAAGACAAAACAAATCAGGATTACATCAAAGAGCTAAAAGGAACTGACTTTCATGCCAATTTTCGAAAACTAACTTCAATTTTTGAAAGAGCGTGGTTTGGTCGTTTTAGGCCCGATTCGGTTTCCTATAAAGAGATTAGTGAATTATTCAGAACCTACATTGATGGGGTAAAAACGTATTCTTCTAAAGCCGGCAAAGCATGAAGAATAAGCGCTATAACTACATCCTGATTGCTTTTTTAGCATTGATTCTCTTCTTTGCATTCTTTTATTTCGCAAATAGAAAGACCTTCATTTGGTATGAAACTTATAGAGTTCAAGGAGATCAGCCTTACGACTTAAGTGTCGTTTTTAATATGCTGGGAGATAAGCATCCGGGCAGTCAGTTTGAGGTGATTAACGATGATTTTAATACTGCTTTGCCCGAAAATGGTGATTATATTTTCATTGGAGAAAATGCCTTCCTTTCAGAAAGTGAAACAAGCAGTTTTCTTAGATGGGTTGAAAAGGGCAATTCTGCCATGTTTATCACCAAAGTTATTCCTAAAGCACTCGAAGAAATCCTTCTGGAAGAAGAAACATGCCCTGATTTAAAAACAGGAAATGCCTATTATTTTGTTGATACAATAGCTAAGGTTCGACACCTGCACCCGAAATTAAATCCCTCGCAAGAGGTAATATTTAAATTCAAGCAAAAAGATAAAACAGAGAGCTATGATTTTGGAAGTTTTGATGAATCTCAGTTTTGTGCTAATTCTGACTTTGTGCCTTTAGGAACAATCCAAGGTAAATACATCAACTTTATTCAAATCCCAGTAGGTAAAGGCTTTATCTATGTTCATTTAAGTCCTCTGTTTTTCACCAATTATCAACTTATTGACCGAGAAAGAGCTTCATATGCATCTGGAGTTCTGAGTTATCTTAAGTCTTCCAAGCTTTACTGGGATGAATATCATCGATTCGAAAAAGATGAAAAAGGCAATAATCAAGTAATTGATCAACCTGATACACCACTGAGCTTCATTTTAGGGAATACGAGTCTTCGTTGGTCTTTTTATGTCATCCTCGCGACAGCGGTTCTATACTTTATTATTGCACTTAGAAGAAAACAGAAGATAATACCTGTGATGGAGCCGCTGAGGAATTCATCTTTAGAATTTGTTCAAGCAACGGGGCGTTTGTATTTTCTGCAACGCAATCACATTCTACTTCTTGAAATGCAAATGAAGTATTTGCTCGAGTTTATTAGAGAGAGGTACAGAATAAAAGCACGCACAGCCAGTGAAGTTTCATCACCTTTACTCAGCAACAGATCGGGCATAGAAGAAAATCGTATTCAGCAATTATTCGATGAATACAACCGTCTTTCAATCTATGTTGAAATATCTGATGCTGAAGCTATTTCATTTTATCAATTGTTAAATCATTTTTATAAAAATTGCCACTAATGACAGAAGATAATAACCAGGAATTAGAGAACTCAGAAGAGGTAGTTGTAATTCCGGAAGATCAAAATAAACTTTCAGATACTCAGGTTGCACCAGTAAAAGAAGCAGCCGATAGAGTCAGAAATGAAATGGCCAAGGTTCTCATTGGACAAGATGAGTTAGTGAACTTTCTTTTGGCTGGGCTTTTTTCTGGAGGTCACATGCTTATTGAAGGCGTTCCAGGAATAGCTAAAACATTGAGCGCCAAGCTTCTTGCAAGAACTTTGAGCCTGGGATATTCTAGAATTCAATTTACGCCCGATTTAATGCCTTCGGATGTAACCGGAACAAGCATTTTCAATTTAAAAACCTCCGAGTTTAGTTTTAATAAAGGACCTATTTTTTCGAATGTAATTCTAATTGATGAAATAAATAGGGCTCCAGCAAAAACCCAAGCCGCTTTGTTTGAGGTAATGGAAGAGGCTCAGGTAACTTCTGATGGAGAAACCTATTTGATGCCTTTGCCCTTTTTGGTTTTGGCTACCCAAAATCCAATTGAACAAGAAGGAACATACAGATTACCAGAGGCTCAGCTCGACAGATTTTTGTTTAAGATTAAAATCAATTACCCTGAGCTGCATGATGAAATTAAGAT
>JBBEBC010000046.1:0-10554 GCA_040882555.1 Bacteroidia bacterium | reverse complement strand
GATTTTTGTTTAAGATTAAAATCAATTACCCTGAGCTGCATGATGAAATTAAGATTCTTGATCGTTTCAAGAATAAATCATGGCAGACGTTAGTTGATTCAGTGGAAACTATCCTCCAAGCTGAAGAAATTATCACTTTGAGAAGTATTGTAGAAGAGGTTTATATCAAGGATGAGCTTATTACTTATATCGCCAAGGTGGTAGATCAGACTCGCCACGATGCTGATTTATTTCTGGGAGCTTCGCCAAGAGCTTCAATTGCTTTGATGAGATCTGCTAAAGCTTTAGCAGCTTTGCAGGGAAGGCCTTATGTGGTTCCTGATGATATTAAAACAATGGCTTTTCCGGTATTGAATCACCGCATTCAAATTAACCCAGAACGTGAAATGGAGGGCTTAGAAAGCTCTGAAGTAATTAATAGAATTCTGGAAAGTATTGAAATACCTCGTTGAAAAAACTTAGATCCATATCGCCCACGCTGAGATTTTTTAGAATGATGGCAGGAGTTTCCATACTCTTTGCCATATCGTTTTCTATTGAATGGCTTTTCATTCCTGTTCAGGTAGTTCTTGCTATAATTCTTGCTTTTAGCATTTCAGATTTTATTATTTTGTTGGAGCAGCCGATGAGAATACCGGTAATTAGGACTGGGCCGCAAATTTTATCGCTTGGTAACAAGCAAACCTATAATCTGAATATTTTCAATGGCACCGGAACGAAGCTTTACGCTGAAGTAATAGACGAGCTACCTTTTCAATTGCAAAAGAGAGATTTGAGCTTTAAGGCGGAACTACCTGCTGGGAAGAAAATCCAATTGAGTTATCAGATTAGGCCTCTCAAGCGAGGTTTGTATCACTTTGGTAAAGTGAATCTGTTTCTCCGAACCACCCTTGGCTTAATGCAAATCCATATCATACGAGGATTGGAAGAAGATGTAGCTGTATACCCATCTATCATTGATATGAAAGAGCTGGAAATGAGTGCATTTAACACACTTGTACATTCTGGAGGTATCAGAAAAATCAGGAGAATAGGACATAGTTATGCTTTTGAGCAGATTAAGGATTATGTGAAGGGTGATGAGTTTAGAAGCATCAATTGGAAAGCTACTGGCAGAAGGGGGAAGTTGATGGTGAACCAGTATGAAGATGAAAAATCGCAACAAATTATAAGTGTTATTGATCAGAGCAGAGTCATGCAGCTTCCTTTTAATGGCCTGAGTCTTCTCGATTATTCAGTAAATGCTACGCTTGCCATTTCGAACATTGCTTTAAGGAAGCAAGATAAGGCAGGTTTGATTTTGTTTTCTAGCAAAACCCTGAGCTTTATTCGTCCCGAAAGAAGCAGGCCTCAAATGAAGAAGCTGCTGGAAAGCCTTTATTCTTTGAAAGAAAACGAATTGGAGCCCAATTTCGAACTGTTGTATACAAGCATCCGCTCAGGCTTAAACCAAAGAAGTTTATTATTCTTATTTACCAATTTTGAAAGTATGTATGCGCTCGAAAGGGCATTACCGCTTTTAAGGAGGATAAATAAATCACACCTTCTTGTTATTACTTTTTTCGAGAATACCGAAATAAGCAATCTTGCAGATAAGCCAGCTTCAAGTCTAGAAAGCATTTATGTTCAAACCATAGCTCGAAAAAGTATCGTTAGCAAACTACAGCTAGTTCAAACACTTCGCCAGCATGGAATTCAAACAATCTATACTCGTCCTGAGGACTTGTCTGTTCAGGTGGCAAATAAGTATTTAGAGTTGAAATCGAGAGGTTTTATTTGATTAAAATAGTGCGCTTAATATTCCGCCAACAAAGACCAGCCCATAGATTCCAAGAATTACCAGGGTGAAGATCCCTATGTATTTAAAATGCGATTTTAGGGCTGAGAATCCAGCATCAATCGAGTTTTGATCAGAATCATCAATACCTCTATTGATTTCTTTGGCAAAACGAAGAAGAAACACACAGGGAGGAAGCCAAATTCCAGCTGCCACAATATAAATTAATGAGATGGCAAATGAAGGAATACCTTGGTATGCATTGGAGATAAATGAACTAAACAGTAATCCAACAATAACAAAAATACCAATTAGCACAAATCCTACAATAGCCAAAAATCGGGACCATTTTGCAGACTCCCTTAAAAAACTGATTGATGCCGAGCTAAGTGATTTGTCAAAATCTCGATTGCCTGAATCTATAGTGTCTTGAAATTCCATGGTTTTTTTGTGCAAACTAATCCAAATTCAATTAAGTGGAAAGACAAAGGATTTATGGATTTCATAAAGTTATGCTCAATTAGGATGAAAATTTTCTCGAATTCATAGCTCATTCATCCTCTTTATTTAAGCTTGCATTGCTTTATTGACTAATTTTGCAGCGAGTTTTAAAAGCATAAAAAATTCTTCAGTTGAGCTTAATTAAAAGGCATTGGTGGAAAGTTACAGGTGTACTACTCGTCTTGTATTCTATTATCATGGGTTTTTTGGGCGAAGTGCCAAGATTGCCCATTCTAAATGAAACAATTAGGAATTTGTATTTCCACGTAACTATGTGGTTTGCAATGATATTCATTCTTGGGGGCTCTGTATTTTATAGCATTCGTTACTTAAGTAAAAATCAAATTAACGATGACATTCGTGCCGAACACATGGCAAATGTTGGAATTCTATTAGGAATATTGGGCATTGTTACTGGCAGTCTTTGGGCTAGATTTACTTGGGGTGGCTGGTGGGTCAATGACCCTAAGTTAAATGGAGCAGCAATTTCATTGCTTATTTACTTGGCTTATGTTGTATTGCGTAATTCAATGGATGAAGAACAAAGGAGAGCTCGGGTGGCAGCAGTTTACAACATCTTCGCTTTCGTGCTGTTAATTGTATTCCTTATGGTGTATCCAAGAATGAACAGGGTTGATTCTCTGCATCCGGGAAATGGAGGAAATCCTGCCTTTAGCTCTTATGATCTTGATAGTAATATGAGACTAGTTTTTTATCCTGCCGTTATTGGTTGGATTTTAATGGGTCTCTGGTTAGCAGATTTATCCTCTAGAATTGCGAAAATTCGCTACAAAAAGCTAAGCATGGAAGCCCAAATTGATACCACAGTATTATGATAAAGAAGTTTTTCATCACTATTGCATGTTTGGTTGTTTTTGCCTTTCCATCTGCGGCTCAGCAACAAATTGAAATGGCCGATACGTTTCGCGCAGATGGCAAGATTTATGTGGTTGTAGGAATTCTAAGTATCGTTTTTGCCGGAATTGTTCTATTTCTCATTCGCCTTGAAAGAAAAGTGTCAAGACTCGAAAAAGATCAGATGTCATCATGAAAAAAACACATATCATCGGAATTGTAATCATTGCACTAAGCATAGGTATGATTCTAAGTACGTTTTCAGACTCTAGCACCTATGCCTCCTTTACTGAAGCATTGGAAACTCCTCAAAAAGAATTCCATGTTGTTGGTCAATTAAACAAGGAGAAAGAACTCGAATATAACCCTGAAGAAAATGTAAATCGATTTGCATTTTATCTAGTAGACCGTGAAGGCACCGAAAAGAAAGTGGTGTTTAATGGAACCAAGCCACAAGATTTTGAACGTTCTGAACAGGTAGTTATCACTGGCAAAATGAAAGAAGATGTATTTCTAGCCGACAAGATTCTAATGAAATGTCCAAGTAAATACAATGATGGTTCTGGAGAAATGCAAGAGTTCAAGGCGGAAGAGAATTCAACAACGACCTCTCTTTAATTTAGAGTTATAGAAAAGTAGGGATGGAAATACAATATATTGGAGAGCATCTAATTTGGGGTCAGCTAGGTCAGCTGTTTGCCATTCTCTCATTTGCAGCAGCGCTGCTTTCAGCAGTTTCTTATTTTAATGCGCATTATGCAGGACTTGCTGAGAAAGCATCTTGGCAGAAGCTTGGTAGATTAGGCTTTAGTCTTCATAGCCTAGGGATTTTAGGAATTATTGGAGTTCTCTTCTACATTCTTTTTAATCACTATTTCGAGTATCAATATGTTTGGCAGCATAGCAATACCGAAATGCAAATGAAATACATCTTGTCCTGCTTCTGGGAAGGGCAGGAGGGAAGCTTCCTTTTGTGGTCTTTCTGGAATGCCGTTCTTGGAAATATTCTCTTAAGAACTGCTAAATCTTGGGAATTTACTACCATGGCTATTGTCTCTATGGTTCAAGTATTTCTTGCATCAATGCTTTTAGGCATTTATGTAGGCGGATACAAAATTGGCTCCGACCCATTTATCCTACTTCGTGAGCACCCAGATTTCATGAATTTCCCTTTTATTCAGCAGGCCAATTATCTAGATAGACTTGATGGAAGAGGTTTGAACCCTCTGTTGCAGAATTACTGGATGACCATCCACCCTCCAACTTTATTCCTTGGCTTTTCAGCAACCTTGTTTCCATTTGCCTTTGCGGTAGCCGGCATTTGGTCTGGTAAATTGCGCGAATGGATACAGCCTGCTCTACCTTGGACTTTTTTCGGAATTAGTATACTTGGTACAGGTATTTTAATGGGAGGAGCTTGGGCTTACGAAGCTCTCAGTTTCGGAGGTTTCTGGGCTTGGGATCCCGTTGAAAATGCATCTCTTGTGCCTTGGTTAACATTTGTTGCTGGCGGTCACGTTATGCTTATCAACCAGAAAAAAGGAGAATCATTGATTACCGCCTTTTTCCTAGTCTTTATCACATTTATTCTAATTCTTTATTCAACCTTCTTAACCAGAAGTGGAGTTCTAGGTGAAACTTCAGTGCATGCTTTTACCGATTTAGGTATGAGTGGCCAGCTCCTTATCTATATGATGTTTTTCATATGGTTACCTTCTGCATTTGCAATTAAAGACAATAACAAAAGGAACCTTTGGATTTTAAGTTCGGTCTTTATCACCATTTTAAGTTTCTTCTATTTCTCAAAGACATTTATCGCATTCTTCCTGCTTGCTTCAATAATCATAATGCTTTTAGCATTAAACAAGCAACTGCCAAAAAGCAAAGAAGAAGAGCATAGTTCTTCCCGAGAATTCTGGATGTTTGTTGGAGCGCTAGTTCTTCTAATTGCAGCATTCCAAATTACGTTCACTACTTCAACTCCAGTAATTAACAAGATGCTTAGCGGCGGACTTTCTTCTGTATTCGCTAAGCTAAACGAATGGATACCTTCTGATGTATTAGCAAAAATGGCTGAAGCAAAACTTGCAGCACCTGCCGATCCAATAGAACATTACAACTCTTGGCAGTTACCTTTTGCAATAATTATTGCTTTGATTATGGCAGTAGCTCAGTTTCTGAAATACAAGAAAACCGATCTTGGCCAGCTTATTAGAAATCTGCTCATTCCAATTATTGCTTCTTTAGTTTTAACGGTATTCCTTGGTATTTGGCTGGAAATTGCTGAGCCACTTTATCTTCTGCTGCTATTTGCTTCCCTCTTTTCTGTTCTTTCAAATTTCAATTATTTGGTAAGGATTGCCAAAGGGAAATTACCGAAATCTGGTACCTCAATAGCTCATATTGGTTTTGGTTTGGTTCTTTGTGGAGCACTTATCTCTGCTGGAAAGCAAGAGTTCATTTCAAAAAATAATACCCCGGTGAATCTTGGTGAGGACTTTCCCAGGGAGGAAAATATACTTCTCGCTTTAAATGATACTTTGCCTATGGGCGATTATCATGTGAGTTACAGAGGTGATTCCGTTGCCGGGATTAATATCTACTACAACGTTGATTATTTCAGCAAAACTGAAGATGGTTCTTTAAAGAAAGTGTTTAGTCTTAGTCCTTTCGTTCAAACTAATCCGCGAATGGGTAATGTAGCTGAGCCTGCAACAAAGCATTATATTGGAAAGGATATTTTTACCCATGTAACCTACGCTCCGCTTGAAAAGGAAGAGAAGAAAGCAGGTGAATGGAAGGAAGCCAAAGACTTTGAAATGCAAGTTGGAGATACTCTTTTTACGAGCAATAGTCTGGTTATTTTTAAGGGAATTGATAAGGAAATAAATCCCAAGAATTATGCGCAGCTTAAACAAGGCGATATTGCCGTGGGTGCTCGTTTGGATGTACTCAGCATTGATGGGAAATCAAGGCAACTGATGCCTATCTATGTGATCCGTGAATCAACAGTTTTCTCTATTGATGCAATAGATGAGTACAATGGCATTCAAACTAGCTTTTTCAAAATAGATCCTGAAAATGAAACGTTCTCTATCAGGCTAAAGGAAAGAGTAGACCCTAAGAAAGAATTCATCATACTTAAAGCAATCATTTTTCCTGGCATTAACATTCTTTGGATAGGTTGTATTTTGATGGCAATTGGTACCTTGTTAGCTGTTTGGAGCCGTATTGCTCTTTACCGCAATAAGAACTTGAATGCAAACTAATATTGTAATTATTGGTACCGGGCGACTGGCAACTCAGATTATCAAAGCTTTCAATGAAAACAATGGTTTTTCTTGTTTCATTTATGGAAGAGATAAGAAAAAAGTTGATGCTCTATTAGAGCAGTATTCTTGCTTAACATCGATATCATTAGATCAAATTTCTTCTGTCAGCATTTGTCTTTTATGCGTTAGCGATTCTGTTCTGAAGGAAGTTGCTGATTCTATTGCTGAGAAAAATTGCGTTTTGATTCATTTTTCAGGTGCACAGAGCTTAGATTCTTTGCTAATTTCTCATGCAAATGGAGCAGTTTATTGGCCACTCAAGAGTTTTAGTTTTGAAGAAGAAAGTAATTGGGAAAATACTCCAGTAGCGGTTCAGGTTAGCACCAAAAAGTCCGAAGAAGCTATTAAGCAGATAAATTCCTATCTCAAAGCCAGACTTTTTTACCTAGATGAAGATCAAAGAATGAAGTTGCATCTGGCAGCTGTGCTTGTCAATAATTTTAGCAACCACCTCTTCCATTTAGCTTATGATTGGTGTATTCAAAATCAACTGCCATTCGAAAGTCTGATACCGATAATTCAACAAACTGCGAATAGAATTAATAGTCAAGACCCTGCACAGTTTCAAACTGGACCAGCAGCGAGAAAGGATGAAAAAACTATCGCATCCCATGAAATGCTTCTCCAAAATAATGCTCAGTTGAAAGAAATCTACACACTTTTCACAGCTCTTATCAAGTCAACGAGCAATTAAGTTCATCCGCCGAAAGGCGAAAAATAGTACCTTTTAAATGGAGAATTAAATGATCACTTCATTAAGCTTTTACATAAGCTTAGGTGTTCATTAAAGCCTGAAAAACCTTTATTACAAGCGTTAAAACTTTTCCCTATGCGGAGGGGTGAAAAATTATTTCCCTATTTTATCTAATGCTTTTTTAGCATCCTCTAATGTCTTAGTCTGCACATCAAGCGCAGATTTTGCTACATCTTGCTCTGTTTTATTCTTTTCAAGTTCACGTTTTGACTTATCAATTTTGTCTTCATAATTTCGAATATCATCCTGAATAGATTCAGAATTATCAACAAGACGACTTAAGACTTTTTCTGCATCTTTTAATTTATCCTCTTCTTTCTCAATTTCCTCCTTTGCTAATTCGCGCTGCACAGCGTAATTAAAATCCGCAAGCTTAGTTTTAGCTATTTCATTTTTAGCCGAACTCATTTCCGGATTCAGAAATCCACTTCCTAAGTCGAACCAAACAGTAACGACTACATCTTTTCCTGAAGCTTTTGTGGCAAAATAAATGGTAAAATCCTCACTTGAAATGTTTTTATTCTTTGCTCCTTCAGCCATCAGTTCATCAGCGCCTTTAACAGATTTTGCTTTTGAACCAAATTCGTCTTTAGTAAAGTCTTCCCAGAGACTTATCGTCTGCTTTTCAGAAATATTTAAAATTTTCATAGAATATCCGGGTCTATTACCAAGACTCATCGGAGCATCAATTGGAGTGATTTCAGGGTTTTGCGCAAGAGCCGCGAATGAAAAAGAAATAAATACAAGTAGGGAAATAATAATTTTCATGATTCTTAATTTATTTGATAAATGTTCAATATAAGAATTTGGATTTATTTTATCGAGCAACATTCAAATTAAATTCTTGTTATCATTTTAGTTCAAAGTCATCATCAAGGTCAATTTTTCATCTACTTTTGGAAAGTAAATTATGCTTCACCTTTTCAGGCTTGTCAGGCTTCCCAATCTGCTCATTATTGCAATAACAATGGCAGGTGTTAGATATGGTGTTTTCCAAACAATCTGGCTACAAGGTGTTCAGGAAATGAAACTTTTAGGGTTTGAGGTCAATGGCCTTGAACTACATATGAGTTTTCTTCATTTTCTAATGCTAATGATTTCAATTATGTCTATTGCGGCTGCCGGCAATATTATCAATGATTATTTTGATATTAAAACGGATAGATTAAATAGACCAGATAAAGTAGTAGTTGGTAGAGTCATTAAGCGAAGAGTTGCAATGGCTCTGCATCTAACACTTAATGGAATTGGATTAATCATCGCTCTATATCTATGCTATACAGTAAAGAGCTGGAAGCTCATTGGCATCTTTGTTTTTAGCATTGCCGGGCTCTGGTTTTATTCAACCCATCTTAAAAAACAATTGCTTTCTGGAAATATCCTAATTTCTGCTTTAGTAGCTCTGGTTCCTATAACAGTTGCTGTTTTCGAATTTTCCAATAACGCGGCTTACGATTTAAATGTGCTAAACCTAACTATCCCAGGCTTTGGGAATTCCCTCCTCCGAAAAGGAGCTTTTATCATTATTGGATATGCCATTTTTGCCTTCCTTACCAACCTAATAAGAGAAATAGTAAAGGATATGGAAGATGTGCAAGGTGATATTTTTATCGGTGCTCGCACTTTGCCAATTGTATTAGGAGAAGTAAGAACAAAGTATTTTGTTTTAGGAATTGCGATTTTCACTTTTATTCTTTTAGCATTCGTCCAACAATTTTTGTGGCAATTTGAGTACCGATTAATGTTTTGGTATTTGCTCTTTTTTGTTCAAGTTCCCCTTGTTTGGTTTATCGTAAAATTATGGAAGGCTTGGGAGAAAGAACAATACGCATTCGCATCTTTGCTCTGTAAAGTATTCATTGTAGGAGGCGTATTATCCATGTTTGTTTATAGATTCGGTGCCTAGTAAATGATACTCAACACGAAGTTTAGTCAACAGAAAATTTATCTAGGCTCGAAATCGCCTCGAAGAAAAGATTTGCTTGCTCAGCTGGGGCTTGAAGTTGAAATTCTTCATATGGATGTTGATGAGGACTTTCCTGAGAAGCTTCAACGAGAGTCTATTCCACTTTATTTGGCAAGCGAGAAGTCAAAAGTTGGACTTGAAAAAATAAAGGAAAACGAAATCCTAATTACCGCCGATACCATTGTTTGGCTTAACAATAGAGTGCTAAATAAGCCATCTGATGATCTTGAAGCGGCCCAAATGCTAAACTACCTTTCAGGTAAAACACACGAGGTTATTACAGCCGTTTGTATTGCTTCAAAGGCTAAAGTTAGGTCTATATACAGCGTTACTGAAGTTCAATTTAAATCCCTTCGGGAGGAAGAGATTGAATATTACATAAAAAACTATAAGCCTTTTGATAAAGCAGGAGCTTATGGAATCCAAGAATGGATAGGTTACGTTGGCGTGGAATCTATTCAAGGTTCATATACCAACGTAGTTGGACTCCCTCTTAAAGAGCTTTACGAAGAGCTTCTTGCTTTCTAATCATCCCTCAATTAGAATACTTATATTGCTCCATCTATTTTATTTGGCACATGAGATTTATTCTTACTATTTCACTCTTTCTTTTTTCACAAAGCTTTTTTGCACAAAGTGGCAATTCTACTTGCGATAATGCAATTCGTATATGCCTAAATAATCCCGTAACGTATCCTGCAGCTACTGGCGCTGGACCTGCAGAAACTGGACCTGACTATGGTTGTTTGGGTTCTGAGCCAAACCCTGCTTGGTTTTCATTTAGTATCGACTCTCCAGGAACTCATACCATTCTACAGAATAACTCAAGTGCCCGTGATCTCGACTTTATTTTATTTGGACCATTTTCATCTGAAACTGGAAACTGTTCTGATCTAACAGCCGAAAATACTGCCGATTGCAGCTATGCTGGAGGGGCAACTGAGACCATAGAATTTACTTCTATCGCACAAGGTGATTTTTACCTGCTCATGGTGACGAATTTCTCAAATCAGCCAACCAATGTAACTTTCACTCAAACAGAAGGAACAGGAACCTTTGATTGTGATTTTACAGGCATTTGTCAAATTAGCCTTGTTTCAGCAACAGCTGGTGCTTGCGATACATTATTAAATACCTACACTGTAATTGGCTCAGTTTTTACTTTCAACCCTCCAACATCAGGTGATTTAACTATTACCAGTGGCGGACTAACTCAAACCATATCAGCTCCGTTCCCCAATCCCACACCTTTCTCAATATCCGGACTGCCTTCCAATGGCACAGCAGGCAGCGTAAGCGTAGCTTTCAGCTCTAGTGCAGGATGTGTTGGAACAGCTTCATTTTCCGCTCCTGGAAACTGTATCCCTTG
>JBBEBC010000045.1:0-6308 GCA_040882555.1 Bacteroidia bacterium | reverse complement strand
CTGCCCACGGCGGTGGCACTGACCAGTGCTCGGTGTCAACTACGAAGGCTACCCCCGCCCACAACCAGATTGTCGCCAAATTCCCAGAAGGGCCGATCAAAAATTAAAACCGACCGACACTTTGCAAGTGTTGGGCAGTGGCGAGCAGGTAAAGCACTAATAAATCAAATTTAAGCCTGCGCAATGTATTTGGTGATAGCCAAGATTCAGGGTTTAGATAGGAAAGATTTTCACAAAGCAGAAAATGTGAAGTCGAAAATCCATAACAAGGATTAAAAGCGCATGGAAATGTGCTGCAGATGTGCTGCAGATGTGCTGCAGAGTACAGCAGCTCACCGTTAAATATGGACAAGAGGAAATAAAATAAAAAGAAAATGCACAACACTGCAGCCCTAGCGCAGAAAGTTAATCACCGAATCATATCTACTTGCAACCTACAAGCCATACAAGGCGGGCACTATCAAGCCACCACGGATGATCCATCCTTACTCATAAGCCTTGATCTGGATCCTCAATTGCTTGATGGCGGAGATTTCCACATCAAAATGCACACCATGGTCTGGGCTGAATATGAGGTAATTATCAGCAAAATTTACCTCCCAACAAGCAGTGAATACAGCCAAAAAGAAAAAATTAGCAGATCCTTTGCAAACGGCGAAGGGCAAGAATTTTGCATACATCGTGAAAACGCATTAGGGCAGATACGTTATGACCCAGTCGCCAAGCCAGGATTAATCAACATTAGATTTATAGCTTTCTACGCGTGGAGCGAAGCAGCATCATATAGTTTAATCAGAAGAGATTATGCAAGGAGGCATCGTAGCCCAACTGATCATTATAGAAATAGGTCAAAGAAGTTAGAATTTGGGGAAATTAATAACTGCACAACTTTTGAAAAAACATACTCAATGTACAAAGGCAGTGAACGAGAGCCACTTCAAGCAAGCTATGCGTTGTGGGCAAAATACATAGAAAGATCGTCACTGATTAAAAAGCCTGAAATCCTTGCTGAACAAACCACAGTGAAATTTTCGGTACTTGTACCTGTTTACAATACAAACCCAGAATATCTTCGACAATGCATAGAATCAGTTTTATCACAGACATACCCCAACTGGGAATTGTGCATCGTTGACGATTGCAGTAGTCGACAAGAAACAAAGGACGAACTTGAACTCATCAGCCGATTGGATTCAAGAATAAAAGTCTTATACCGAAAAACCAACGGACACATAAGCATCGCTACGAACGACGCACTCGAGCTCGCAACCGGAGATAGAGTTTGCTTTTTAGATCATGATGACGTTCTTCCGGCTCATGCCCTTCAAACTTTATCCATTGAATTACTAAAAAATCCAAACCTACTGTTGATATACTCAGACGAGGATTTTATTAATAGCGAGGGGAACCGAATTAATCCACATTTTAAAACAGACTGGAACAAAACGCTTCTATACTCTCATAACTACATAACGCATTTTGTTTGCGTAACTGCCAGCAGAGCCCGTGCGATAGGTGGCCTAAGAATTGGAACTGAAGGAGCTCAAGACTATGATTTTTTGCTACGATATACTGAAGATCTTTTACCTAGCCAAATCTATCACATTCCTGAAATCTTATATCACTGGAGAAAATCAGAAACCTCAGTAGCTGGATCTAGCGATGCAAAACCGTATACAGTAGCCTCAGGATTGAAAGCCTTGACGGACCACTTTATAGTCAGCAACAAGCAGGTAACAATTGAAAAATTGGCTCAAGATAATTTTTTCTTGGTACGACCAAAAACTGATGAACAAGAGCCCCTAATTTCTATCATCATACCCACAAAAAACTGCGCTTCACTCCCAAAGAGATGCATTGAATCTATTTACTCAAAGACAACATACAAAAACTATGAAATAATCATTGTAGACAACGGCTCAAATGACTATGAAACGTTGTACTATCTAAAAAGCCTTAAAAAAAGCTCAATGAGTAGCAAGGCTATCCGCATATTGCAACTAGACATCCCATTTAATTATTCAAAACTTAACAACTATGCATTCGAGCAAAGCAATGGAGATCTTGTTTGCCTCTTAAACAATGACACAGAAGTCATTGAACCCGAGTGGTTAACAATTATGCAAGAACATGCTATCAGTACCGAAACTGGGTGTGTTGGAGCAAAGCTACTTTATAAGGACAATACATTACAGCACGCTGGAATCATACTATCACTTGGTGGGATTGCTGGCCACTCACACAAAGGCTTGCCAAATGATTCACTTGGTTATTTCATGAGACCCCACCTCACGCAAGAACTAAGCGCCGTAACTGGTGCCTGTTTACTTGTAAGATCTGAAGTGTTTCGGGCAGTGAATGGACTCGATGAAACACTTTTTGCAATTGCCTACAATGATGTTGACTTCTGTCTAAAAGTAAAAAGCTTAGGGCTTAAAAATATATATTGCCCAAACGCAGTTTTGTACCATCATGAATCAAAGAGTCGCGGATATGAGGACACGCCAGAAAAATTATTACGCTTTCAGCGTGAGCAAACAAACCTTGTCCACACATGGGGCGATCTGCTTAAAGAAGACTCGTGCTACAATCCCAATCTTACGAAAGACAAGGAAGACTTTTCTATAAGGATTGGTTGAATCACTAGATTAACCTATGGGATGTGCCTCTAATACGAACCTGGATTTCCTTAGCATCCACGACTCCGATATCTTCGTATAGAAGGTTGAACCCGCACAAATTGGTTGGGTGGTGTGAACCTAAGATCTCCCTAGGTTGATCGCAAATAACTTCTGCTACGACATCATCACGATTGAGAACCTCAAGTTTCACTTTTCTTTTGGGATCAGCCTTAAAGAAGCAATAACCACTTAACCCCTCTGGAAATGAATCAATCGAGAAACATGGCTTAATATTAGACTCTTCCAGATAGTCCCTAGGATTTAGTTGGATTGAGCTTGCCGCAAGCTTGGCAAGCTCAAGATTATTACCGCGACCAGGCATAATTAGCGAAAAAATGGTCGAAAATGTCAAAATTGGCGTAGACAAAAGTTTTTCATAGGAAACAATTAAGACAGGCGACAGCTCACCAGCGCTCATAACCATCTCATACATTTCCAAATATTCTTTTGTACTTTTTTTGAAGAAAATTGAAAAATCAGCAAACATTGAAATACTATTTCTCATTGCAACACAGAAGGGGTCTCGGGTTGCTACAAGGAAAACAGTACCTGGAATGGCTAGGGATATCAGGCCTATTGATTTATAAGCATCTGGAAATTTTACGCAAACTGGCATATTACCTATGTCTTTTCTCCGTCTATTAAAATACGCTTTAATTCTGTTTGGGTCCTGAGAACTTAGCGCACCACGAAATCCCTGATCTTCAATAACATTCGATAAGCCACTTCCTAGATCAAAACCTGCATTACGAAATCCAGCCGCTACTGCGGTTGTACCGCTCCTTGGCAACCCACAGATTACAACATTAGGCGGGGTCTCAGTTAAAGGCGCATGCACGCCTGCAAAACGTATACCAGAATTCTTAAAGTCGAGACTAAAAGACATCGTTCAAGGATTTAATAAAGTGAGAAATGCCATTAAAGGGAGCAGAATTACAACACTTTTGAGTTTCATTTACACAAAAAGCCTATTGATTGGCATAGGAGCATTTTGTAACAGAATCCTTAACTGAACTCATTCAGTTCTGCAAGAGAAATTGCGATTAACAACGATCATAGCAACACGACGCCTGAAAACTAGACATGTATCAACAACCACCCTCTCTACCAATTGAAAAGAAAATAAACAAAATCAATCTGTTTGGCAGCCTCTAAAGTGATTTGTGTCAAGCCAGCCGAACGCCTTCACTGACAATCAGTAAAAATTTAGTTGCACCGGAAGCCAACTGTGTAATGATAGCAAAATGTGCATCCAACACACTTAGGTGAAAAAGCAGATCTTTCTTCATATTGGCCATGGAAAAACAGGGTCGTCTGCTATCCAATCGTGTCTTGCAATCAACCATGAACTACTGAAACAACATGGATACCTCTACGCGGAGCATAGAAGCTTCCGGCACGCCAAAAAAAATGAAATAAGCTCAGGCAATATATCGCCCCATCGTGATCCAAACTGGTTTGAAAGTCAAGCTCTAGCCTATATTGAAGCAAATGATTCCTATTCAAATTATATTTTCTCAAGTGAAGCTATGTTTATGCGAATGGAATCATTTTTCAAGTCCATGACCTTGATCCCTTCTAGCTTTGAACCCCATATATTACTTGCACTCCGTAATCCAATAGAACTACTATCATCCCATTTTCAACAAGCTGTCAAGAGAGGCGGCTTTACGGGCAGCTTCCTACAATTTGTAGAACAGAAAAACTATCGTGTAGGCCAGCTTGCAAGAGCCAGCAAGTTAATCAAGGCATTTACCGATCATGGTATAAAATTTACACTAGCTAATTACTCCTGTTATAGAAATAATATCACAGATTTTTTCTTCGATGCAATGGGAATTTCATCTCTAGTTGATACAAGCAAATTCCGACTCTCAGTAATAAATCGTTCAATGTCTTATGATGAACTTAATTTCATAATTTTGATGAACCGGATCTATGGGGAAGAGCTCGGGTCTCGACTGTCGGATGCGCTGGTTAATCACCTTCCTAATCAAGCTTCAGACACTCTCCCACTAAACGAAGCTACTCTTCATACTATTCACGAAGTGAATCAAGAAAACGCTGACTTTATAAATTTATATCTTGAGAAGACCACTGCTCTGAGCTTTAGCTACACTCCAACTGTCGAAAAAGATACTTTAAATAACTTTTCTTCTGACCAAATTGGAATATTTCATCGCGTACTAAAAGCCTTTTTTAAAGCCAACATGCCCACTCTCAAGGACAAGTCTGTGGATCTCATCAAGAATGTTGCTCTGATGTATGAAACTGGTGAATCTATATCCAAAGAGCAGGCACTTGAACTCATGACAATTGTCAGTGTCTTCAAGCCAGAAAACAAACTTATTAGCGGAAAAATTGAGGAGTGGAGCTGAGGGTTAGCGTAACAAATTTTACCTTTTAATATTATATCATGACTTGTAAATTTTTGACTTGCAACAAGGGCCTTCTAAAAGAGCAAACTCATTGCGCCAGTGTACATCTATTAGTTTAGAGACCATAAAGTAGGGAAATAAGAATAGTCTCCAACCGTCTACAGAGCAAGAAATTCGGGATTATAACTAAATTGCGATAAGCCCGAAAATACGGCAATTACATCTAAAATTATTCAGGTAATGGACTTCACTTCCGCGACGAATCCTTTCTGATGATTACACTAAATCCAATGTTACGAATATTTCCAACCAGGCCAAAGCTCTTTAATGCCAAATCTTTTGAAACAAAATTCATAGGTTTCCCTATAATAGCTAAATAGTTTTGAAGCAAGCTCTTCATTTAGCTCCATCAAGGATTCGCTTTTATCTGAATTATTAACCTTAAGAACTTTATCAGGTGTAAAATCTGCCAAACCAAGGAATGCTGCAAGCTGATCAATAGTTTCATCTTCAAATAGATTTTCATAACAAGAATAGAAGATGTTTTCCTGATCAAATACAAGTTCTAGGTTTGTAACAGTCATTTCATACCTTGTATTGGCTTCGCATCCCGGTTGAACGTAGATTCTTTCTAGATGCTTTAGCTCTGAAGAAATCTCTAAACTTGGATTGCTTTTAAGCTTGTTTCTTCGTATCATCCTTACCATCGACCATATTCGTTCAATAGGGTCTCTCATAAGGAAAATTACTTTTACAGTAAAGCCTCTTCTTTCAAGCTCCCTTTTAATATCAGACAACACTGGAGCTGGCAATGAGCAATAAGATGGCGTAATGTCACCTACGGTAGTAATTTGACCACCTCCCTTGAACCATAGATGATCAAAGTAATCATAGTAGTTTTGTATATCCAAACAAAAACTAAGTCGCTTCACCAATTCCCTTTTCCGAGAGAGGCTTTGAAGGCTGTGGGCAGAACACTGCAAGCTCTTCAACATTCTTGTTAACTTTTCTGCACATCTCGGCCCATTGATTAAATCAAATACGTGATACTCTTTCCTGAATCCCATGTCTATACTTACGTTTTTCACTAGTTGAGAATGCAACCATGTGGTGCCGCCTTTCTGGCATCCAACTCCCAAAATAAAATCTTTGCGCATTGGGAGGAGCGTATAGAGTTGATACCGTAGCTTGCTACAAGCATACCCTTCACTTTGATTTCAGCAAGGCTTTTGTAAGGGAGGCAACTCCT
>JBBEBC010000044.1:0-37780 GCA_040882555.1 Bacteroidia bacterium | reverse complement strand
TTAATAAATATTAATTTCTTTAATATAGGTTATTTTTCTGACAAATGAAAATATAATGGCAATTAATTTATTTAATTATTATTTATATGCCAGCCGAGTAGGAGTTGAGCAACTAAAAAAAAATCTCGGAATTGAACCTGCAGTCGGTTCCGACATATCAGGGTTCAAAATCTTTCTAAATGCAAATTTTTCAATCACCTCTTTCAGGCTTGAAAGACCCTCGAAGTCTGCAGATAATTTTTCTTGGGAGTTTTCTTCTCTTTGGCATTTGGGTTCTTGATTGGGAAACAGAACCTATAAATATGTTGGTCATTTTTCCAGCAGCTATCTTGGTTCAACTGATAGCTATCAAGGTTTTAAAATTACCATTCGACTCTTTAAAGAGTGCCGCTATAACAGCTCTAGGGCTCACTCTTTTATATAAATCAGATAATTACTACATACTTATTCTTGCCGCAGTATTTGCAATAGCTGGCAAATTTCTCATCCGCTTTCGTGGCAAGCACCTTTTCAATCCTGCAAACTTTGGTATCATCGTTACCATGCTTTTATTCAGTGATGGCTGGATTTCACCAGGCAAATGGGGGAGTTCATTATTGCTTCTGCTCATTATCGGCTCTGCAGGGTTAATGGTTTTATTCAAAGCTGGTCGCATCGACACAGGAATCACCTTTCTGCTTACTCTTTTCCTACTTGATATGCTTAGGCTTATTGTTTATCAAGGTTGGGAATGGGATGTCTTGTTTCATAAATACCTGAATGGCTCACTTCTATTATTTAGCTTCTTTATGATAACGGATCCTGCTACCACACCAAATCATAAAAAGGCAAGAATACTTTGGGCCGCATCGATTGCCATCATTGCATTTATTCTTCAATCATACTACCAAATTCAAACAGCTCCATTTTGGACATTATTCTTTGTTTCACCCTTAACCATTTTCTTTGATATGCTATTTAAAGCTCGAAAATTCGAATGGATGCCAATGCGTCCCGCAAATGTTGCCAGGTTAGTACTTGTCGCATTCATGTTAACCTCCTTTGGACTTAAAGAAAGTAAAGCATTCTGTGGATTTTATGTCGCACAGGCTGATGCTAAACTGTTTAATAAATCATCACAAGTTATTATTGTGAGAGATGGAACCCGATCTATTATTTCTATGCATAGCGATTTTCAAGGCTCCGTGCGCGATTTTGCCATGGTTGTGCCCGTACCTGTTGTGCTAAAAAGAAATGAAATTAGAATTATTAATAGCTCAATCTTTAAATCTCTCGATGCTTATTCTGGTCCTCGTTTGGTAGAGTATTTTGATGATAACCCGTGTTATAGAAAGGAATATGAATTAATGGACGCCGTTAGCGCTAAATCAACTGCATTTGCACCAACTATGCAAAAGGAAATGACAACCGCATATCAAAATAAAGTGACGATAGAAGCAAGTTATACTGTTGGTGAATATGATATTCTGCTGCTTTCAGCAAAAGAATCGAGTGGACTTAGAAATTGGTTGACTCAAAATAATTACCGAATTCCAGACGGTGCTGATGAAGTACTTGAGCCCTACATCAAAAACAACATGAAATTCTTTGTTGTAAAGGTGAACCTTGATGAACAGAAAAGACTAGGCGTAAATGAACTTAGGCCTATACAAATATCATTCGACTCACCTAAATTCATGTTGCCAATTCGACTTGGAATGGCTAATGCCAATGGCGATCAGGATATGATTGTATATGCATTTTCAAAAAAAGGAAGAATAGAATGTGTTAATTATATCACCAAGCAAATGCCTACAGGCAGAAATGTGCCTTTGGATGTTGAGTCAAGATTTGGCGAATTTTACAAAGATGTTTTTCAGAAAACTTGGGCAAGACATAAAGACGCTGCCTACCTTGAATACGCATGGAATGTTACTCCTTCTTGGGGAGGAATGAAATGCGACCCTTGCACGGGTCCTCCGCCATTAACAGCTGATTTAAATGAAGCTGGAGTGCATTGGTCAAATCAAGGCAATGGAGATCAAGTTTATTTTACCCGACTGCATTTTAGATATGGGAGGTCTTACTTTCCTCAGGATCTACTTTTTCAAGAAACTCCAAACACCACAAATTTTCAGGCAAGATATATTATAACCCACCCAGCGCAAGGCGACCTAAGCTGCGATGAAGGTCAAAAATATATATATGATTTAACAAGAAGAAGGCAAACTGAAGTGCAGAATGCTGTTGCAATGGCTGGATGGAGTGGAAGACAATACAACTACTACATGAACGAATACGTCAATAAAGTAAAAGATGAAGAAATTCGTAAAAACCTCCTTATTCCAGTTGTGCCTGGAGAAGATATTGGAGAGGATGGAAATACCGGATTTATGAAACTAGTTTTCACTTTGTTTCTAATCACTTTAATGGTTTTCATCATTTCTCTTCATAGTCGATATAAACCACGATCTGCATAGATAAGTGTTTACCCTCGTTTGATTTTTCAAACGGGGGTTTTTTATTATTTGAACTGAAGTATTTGTAGGTTTGTTTAATAACTGAAAGCATTCGGAAATCTAATCCGGATACTTAATCGCACAATCAGAATGGATACATCTCATCAGCATTCCCACAAAGAAAAGCATCTTAAAAGTTCAGATTTTATAGGCGACATTGTAATAGGAATGGCTGATGGATTAACTGTTCCATTTGCTCTTGCAGCAGGATTAAGCGGGGCTGTGCAAAGTAATGATGTAGTTATTACTGCTGGTATTGCCGAAATTGTTGCGGGAAGCATTGCCATGGGATTAGGTGGATACCTTGCCGGTCAGACCGAACAGGAGCATTATCAATCAGAATGGAAGAGAGAAGCTGAAGAAGTAGAGAAAGTTCCTGAAAGAGAAAAACAAGAGGTAAAAGAAATTTTTGCAGAGTACGGTCTAAGTTCAGAAACTCAGGAACTTGTAGCCAATGAAATGGCCAAGGATAAAACGAAGTGGATTGAATTTATGATGAAGTTTGAGCTTGGACTTGAAGAGCCTCATCATAACAGAGCACGAGACAGCGCCGCAACTATTGGTATAGCATATATAGTTGGAGGAATTATTCCTCTTAGCGCATATGGTTTTACTGATAATCCACACTCAGGACTCATGTACTCAAGTATACTCACCATCCTTAGCCTTTTTATTTTCGGATATTTCAAAAGTAAAGTCACCGGGCAAAATGCCCTTAAAGGTGCTATGAAAGTCACATTTATTGGTATTGTTGCCGCATCTGCAGCTTTTGGAGTTGCCAAATGGTTTGATTCTATATTATGATGCTTGTTTCTTGAAACATTATTTTCTTACTTTTACATAATATAAAATACGTGCACCTATGAAATTTGCATTCAACCCAATTCTTATAGTAGTATTCCTTTCTACTGTTATCCTTTCTTCTTGTAATACCAACGAAGTAAGGTTATGCTTCAAAGCAGATAAGCAATACCCGAAAATAATGGAAAGAGTAAGTTTTAGTGCTGCTTGCAGTGAAAATATTGATATCTATCACTGGAATTTTGGTGATGGTATAGATACTGTCACCAGAGGAAATACTGTTGAGCATACTTTCGCACAAGAAGGTGTTTACACTATTACCTTACACAATACAAATGTTGCCATTGTTGATCATTGCCCTCCAGGAGGTTCTGGAGTAGTAGCTTCTTCGACTATAGAAGTTATTCCTTGATTTAATGCATCAAAATAAGTTTGGAATTCTATTTCAATGGATCAGACTACTGCTCAGTAGTCTGATTTTTTTTTACTCTTTATTAGTGCTTTATTGTTTGCCGGGAGTAAACAATATGCTTTATAACCTCTCAGCTAGAGAGGATGGAGGAGGATTGTTTTTATTTGGTTTCATCTTATTGCTCATTCCGAAATTCGGAACTCGGTGGAAGCTTTATACTTTATCACAGGTTCTTACCTTCTTAGCTGTTGTTTTACTTTGGTTACCTGTTTACCGTATTTACGGCTTTAATTCAGGTTTTAATTATGTAGAATGGATAAAATCAACATCTCCCAATGCATCGACGGATGAGTTGCAAGTTGTTGCTTACCGAGATGTAAAAGCACTTTATTATAAAGTTGAGCCCGAAAGCCTAAAGCCAAGTCCTTCATGCTTTTTTATTCTCCTCCACGGAGGAGGATTTACTTCTGGCAATGCCAGTCATATGAATACCATTGGAAGTTTTCTTGCTTCAAATGGTATTCCAGCATTTAGCCTTGATTATTCTTTAGCACCTAAGCGAACCTTCCCCATTCAAGTGCAGGAAATAGATTCTCTCTTGAAAGTGATTAGAAAAAATGACCTCTTCTCTAACTTCAGTTCTAAGCCTTTTATTCTTCTTGGAGCATCTGCCGGAGGAACAATAGCTCTTAACTATGCTCACTTGAAACCCGACCCAGCCTTAAAAATGGTTCTGAACTTATATGGAATAACCGATACGGGCTTCATTTATCCTGAGTCAAGTAGAAGTCAAGCCAACCTTCAGGAGATGGCAGACGCATATAGAGGAGGTGTTTCAATAGATGCTATTTCCCCCTTGCGAAATGCATCTCGGATTCATGTGCCAATCATCACTTTCATGGGCAATTCCGATGCTATTGTGCCAATAGAACAGGCTGTGTTTTTTCATGAAAAACGCCATAAAATGAAATTCTATAACGATAGGCTATTTATCCTTCCTGGTGCAACCCACCTTTTCGATCATCCCCTAACAGGTCCATCAGGTCAGTTCTTGAAGAAAAATATCCTTGACTTAGTCAACTAATTTAATCAATCAATACATCATTATTCAAACCTCAATGCTTCTATCGGATCAAGGTTTGCAGCCTTTATGGCTGGGATGAGTCCACTTAATAATCCAACAATAAAACAAAGAATTGCAGCTAAAATCATCCAAAGCCATGGAATAATAAACCCTTGGTTAAAGAACATCGAAACAGCATTACCCATTAGAATGCCTAGTCCAATTCCAAGAAAACCGCCTAGCTGACAAATAACAATTGCTTCTATTAGAAACTGATTCCTTATCGTAATTGCAGTAGCACCAATAGCTTTCCTAACCCCAATCTCTCGGGTTCTTTCTGTAACAGAAACCAGCATGATATTCATCAGTCCTATTGCTGCACCAATCAATGTTATTATTGCTATAACAGTTGCTGCAACTGAGACAAATGATAAATTTTCAATCAATAAACCAGAAAGGTTATCGCTCTTAGTGATGTCGAAATTTTGTTCCTCTTTTATATCCAGCTTCCGTACAATTCTAAATAAACCAGTTGCTTCTGCAATGGCAGGTTCTAAATTTTCAGGGCCATTTGCCAATACATTAATTACGTAAGAATTGGTGCCGGAGCTAAATTGCCGCCTTACATTTTTGACCGGAAGAATCACAATTTTATCACCTCCAAACCCAAAACTACTGCCTTTCTCCTTGAGCAATCCAATAACTTTTACTTTAACAGCCCCTACCATTATTTCTTTATCAACGGGCGAGGTAGAGGGGAAAAGGTTGTTCTTGATTTCTTGTCCTACAATGGCCACATTTGATCCTGAATTCAGCTCTTGCACTGAGAAATTTCTCCCTTCTACTAATTCGTAACCGCTGGTGACAAGATAATTTTCATCACCTCCAAAAATGGCTATGTTGGGATTCGTTTTTACTGAACCCGATTTAATTGTGGAAGTCCTTGAACCCACGCAACTTATTCCAACTTTAGCTGGAAAATTGTATTCTTTTTTAAATCTTACCGCTTCATCATAGGAGATATATCGGTATACAGGAGGTCTTTTTCCACCTCTGCCAATACGAACATTTGAACCTCTATTGCGAATGTTAAATGTGTTAGCACCCATCGAGGTGAAATTTGCAGTGATGCCTTCTTTTATCACATCAATGGCAGTTAAAATGCCCACTAAAGCCATGATTCCAATGGCAATGATTGTAATTGTTAGGAAAGTTCTTAAGGATTGCGACCTTACAGATCCCAATGCAATTCTTAAGTTTTCTAGCCACAATGGATTCATGGCTCAAAGATAGAAATTAGGGGATATGAAATTGGTTTCATACTAGACCATCGCATCAGGAAATCCTTCAGGCCACTTCACAATATTTTCAATAAAGACAGCAACATTTTTTTACCTTGTCAAACCAAAACCTCGATTGATGAAATTTTTTAAAATATTTCTTATCGCTCTACTAAGTTCTTCCGCCGTTGAGGCGCAAATACTAGAATACACAAAAATCGACTCCCTTGATTTGGAAGGAATGGAACAAGTGCTTACCGACTTTGGTGTTCCGCCAGGGTTTATCAATGTTCGGTTTCCGATAGATTTTTATAGAGTGAGGTATATGAGCAGGCATCCTCAGAACGATGAACCTATTGAAGCATCTGGTGCAATAGCAATTCCACGAGGGGTAACTTGTGAGATGCCGTTAGCAAGCTATCAACATGGCACTGTTTCGGCTAAGTCAAATGTTCCGTCTTTCAATAATTTCGAGGCAAATATTGGGAAAATCTTTGCTGGCTCAGGCTACGTAGTTTGCATGCCCGATTACATTGGTTTGGGTACTTCGCCGGGACTACATCCTTATGTTCACGCTCGATCTGAGGCAGATGCGGCTCTGGATTTACTAAGAGCTGCCAGACAATTACAGGATTCACTTGGATTTAATTTGAACAATCAGCTTTTTATTTTTGGTTACTCACAAGGAGGTCACGCAACTATGGCTTTGCACAAGGAAATTGAAGAGCAATATCCTTTTGAGTTTGAAGTAACTATGTCGGCACCAATGAGTGGACCCTATGATTTGAGTGGTGTGCAAGCTGAAGTAATTATTCAAGATGAAATCTATCCAACCCCAGGTTATTTGCCATATGTGGTATTTGCTTATCAGTCCGTTTACGGGAATTTTTATGATGAATTGAGTGATGTTTTTTTACCGCCTTATGATACCTCTCTGTTGCCTTTATTCGATGGAATGGTGAGTATGGCAGATATTAATGCGGCTGTTCCTGCAATTCCAAATACGATTCTGGTTCCAGAACTGCTGGATGATTTTATTTCAAATCCGGATAACGTTTTAAGGACAACTCTTGCTCTGAATGATGTTTACGACTGGGTTCCCCAAGCACCAGTTAGAATTATGTATTGCAATGCCGACGATCAAGTGGGTTATCTGAATTCAGTAAAAACCTATGATAAATTCATTGAAAATGGGGCTCTAGATGTTGAATACTATGATTTTGGTCCGTTTAACCATAACGGCTGTGTTCAATTTTGCCTTTTGGCAGCGTACTCACTTTTTGAGGAAAGAAAGGATATTCGAGAAGATTTGACACTTTCTGCTGATATTGGCGATGCGGTTAGTCCCGGGTTTCAAAACGGAAGTATTGAAATCATGGCAAATGGAGGAGAGCTACCCTATGTTTATTCTTGGAGTGTAGCCAATGAGAACGGACCAAACATCAACGGCTTGAGTTCTGGAACGTATTCACTTGTCATGTATGATGCTCAGAATTGTTATATAGACACTTCGTTTGATGTTACCAGCACATTGAATTTACCTAATCTGAATTCAGATCAACTGGCTGTTTTTCCTAATCCCGCAATGGATTTTGTAAAGATCTCATTGCCAGAAAAAGCGCAAGTTTCTATTTTTACATTAGATGGAAAGTTAATCTACAGAGCATCAGCACAAAATGATAAAATCATGCATGTGAATACTTCACTTTTTAATGCTGGTTACTATCATGTTCAAGTGCAAAAAAATAATCAGGTAATTTTAACAAAGCAATTGATTATCAGTAGGTGATTCTTTTCTTTGCGCTTTAATTTACCGAGTATGAGAAAGCATTTAACTCTAGTAATACTAGCTATTGTTTTAGGATTTAGCTCCTGTAAAAAGTGTTATGAATGTACCTGCACAAATCCTGATGTATTATTAGGGTGTTCTGTTGAGGGAGAAAAAATAGAATTATGCGACAAGGGTTTGGTTGGAAAATCAGTGTTAACTGCACGTATTCTTGACAAGGAACAAGAAGGCTATACTTGCACGGTTAAATAATAGCTCCCAATTCATAGAGTCCAACTTGCTTTATGGCTTCGAATAAACTACTTTTGTAATCAAATCAATTGGGGTTTTAATTCATTGATTATTAATTAGATAAACAAATAATATATGGCTTTTGACATTGAAATGATAAAGAAAGTGTATTCCACCTTTGGTGAACGTGTTAACAAAGCACGTGAGCTGACGGGTAAACCTCTTACACTTTCAGAAAAAATACTTTATACCCATTTATGGGATAACCCTGCAAAAGAGGTGTTTCAACGAGGTAAGTCTTACGTTGATTTTGCTCCAGACAGAGTTGCCATGCAAGATGCAACAGCTCAAATGGCACTTTTACAATTTATGCAAGCAGGCAGACCTCAAGTTGCAGTGCCGTCTTCGGTGCATTGTGATCACTTGATTACTGCTCAAACAAACTCGGCAATTGATTTAAAAAGTGCCATTGATACAAATAAGGAGGTATATGATTTCCTTAGTTCTATTTCTGATAAATATGGAATAGGCTTCTGGAAACCCGGAGCGGGAATTATTCATCAGGTAGTTTTAGAAAATTATGCCTTTCCTGGCGGAATGATGATCGGTACCGATTCTCACACGGTAAATGCAGGAGGTCTTGGAATGGTTGCCATTGGTGTTGGTGGAGCAGATGCTTGCGACGTGATGGCTGGCCTAGCTTGGGAACTTAAATGGCCAAAGCTAATAGGAGTGAAGTTAACAGGTAAATTAAGTGGTTGGACTTCTCCGAAGGATGTGATTCTTAAAGTAGCTGGAATTCTTAGCGTAAAAGGCGGAACCGGTGCTATTGTTGAATATTTTGGAGATGGAGCAACTTCAATGAGTTGCACTGGAAAAGGAACTATTTGTAATATGGGTGCTGAAATTGGAGCTACAACTTCAACATTCGGATACGATGATTCCATGGAGCGATACCTTAAAAATACAGGTAGAGCTGAGGTTGCTGAATTAGCAAACGGAATCAGAGAACACCTAACTGGCGATGCAGATGTATATGCTAATCCTGAGAAGTATTTTGATCAATTAATTGAAATTAATTTGGATGAATTGGAGCCGCATCTTAACGGTCCTTTTACACCAGATTTAGCTACTCCGATTTCAAAGATGAAAGAAACAGCTGCTGCAAACGGCTGGCCTACAAAGATTGAAGTTGGTTTGATTGGCTCTTGCACTAATTCATCGTATGAAGATATTAGTCGCTCGGTGTCTATTGCTCGTCAGGCTGTTGAGAAAAAACTTGTTCCGAAGTCAGAATTTACCATCACACCTGGTTCTGAGCAGGTGAGATATACTATTGAACGCGACGGATTTCTTGATATTTTCGATAAAATGGGGGCAAAGCTATTTGCTAATGCTTGCGGGCCATGTATCGGAATGTGGAATAGAATTGGAGCCGAAAAGCAGGAGAAAAATACCATTGTTCACTCATTCAATAGAAATTTCGCTAAGCGCGCCGATGGTAACCCAAATACATACGCATTTGTTGGTTCACCTGAACTTGTAACAGCAATGGCAATTGCCGGAGATCTTGGTTTTAACCCATTAACAGATACTATAACAAATTCTGATGGTGTTGAAGTAATGTTAGTTGCCCCTACGGGTGATGAATTACCTTCTAGAGGCTTTGCTGTTGAAGATGCTGGTTATCAAGCGCCTTCGGCGGATGGCTCTAGTGTTGACATCAAAGTTTCTCCAACAAGCGATAGATTGCAGTTACTTGATTCATTTGCCGCTTGGGAAGGTGTTGATTTGAAAGGTCTGAGGCTCCTAATTAAGGCAAAAGGGAAATGTACCACCGACCATATTTCAATGGCAGGTCCTTGGTTGAAATACAGAGGTCACTTAGATAATATCTCTAATAACCTTCTTATTGGCGCACTTAACTATTTCAACGATAAAACTGATTCGGTAAAGAATCAATTAACTGGAGCATATGGACCAGTTCCTGCAACCCAAAGAGCATACAAAGCTGCTGGTATTGGAACCATCGTAGTGGGTGATGAGAATTATGGTGAAGGATCTTCTAGAGAGCATGCTGCCATGGAGCCTCGTTTCTTAGGTGTTAGAGCTGTTCTTGTAAAAAGCTTCGCTAGGATTCACGAAACTAATTTGAAAAAGCAAGGTATGCTTGCCTTAACTTTTGCAAATAAAGACGATTACAACAAAATTCTCGAGAATGACTCGATTGATATTGTTGGCTTGACCACTTTTGCTGAAGAAAAACCTTTAGATATTATCCTGCATCATGCTGATGGAAGTTCTGAAGTTATTCTTGCAAATCATACTTACAATGCTGCTCAGATCGAATGGTTTAAGGCTGGTTCTGCTTTAAATCTGATTAAAGCAGGAGTGATTTAACTGATTTTATTAATTCTCATGAAGCCCTGTGCCACTGGCACGGGGCTTTTTGTTTAATGCTTTTCAAGCTACCATTGGGGTTTTGAGGGAAATCTAATATTTAGTGATGTAGTTTGTTCAATTGAAGAACTATTCTACCTTTATTGCAATAAATTTCATTGATTAAATCATTTGCTTAAAATGAAAAACGCCATCCTACTGCTTACATTTTATGTGATTTTTGCAATTTCATTGAGCGCTCAAAAGCGCTATGATATTCAAATTATATCTTCTCAACCTCCTTTACTTGAAGCTAATGCCGGAGTGGATGTTACGTGGAATTTTGATACTCCCGTATTGGGTGGAAGTCCCGCTGCTTTTGGTGGCTCAGCGCCTTATAATTATCAATGGAGCCCTTCTTTCAACTTAAATAACGCCGCTATAGCTAATCCTACATTTACCGGTTCTGATAATACTGTTTACGTTTTAAGAGTGAGTGATTCTAGAGGTTGCTCTTCAAGAGATACTGTAATTATTACAATCTCTGATATTGATTCTCCTTTAGGGCAAGCTGAATTTAGCGTTTATCCAAATCCAGGTTCCGGAATAATTAAAATGAGCGAGCCAAAAGAGTTTAACCTTGAAATGACGAATATTAAATTGGTTGATGCGCTTGGAAGAATTGTAATCGATACGCATTGGGATTTGGAATTTGATGTTAACTCTTTGGATATTAGTCTTTTCGATGTGGGAACTTATATGCTTATCCTAAGCGATGGGGATTTGACTTTGACCAGGAAGTTAGTCATTCAATAGACCCTCGCTTTATGCAATTGATTTGCAAGTTTTTCTTTCTCGCCTGTGTACTTTTTAGTTTTCCTGCGAATGCGCAAAATCGTGCATCTTGCCTTTTGGGAGATACTTTGAACTTTTTTGTTACTCATGATCGAGGCGATATTGTTTGGCAGCAGAGCAATAACAACGTGTCTTGGGGTGTGATTCCCAATTTAAGTTCTGATACCTTAACCATCGTACCTCCGGTACAAACATATTATGTTAGAAGTGTCATCGATGAGGATAATTGTCCTTTAAACTTTAATCCTTCATTTAAAATTACTGCTGTTGATACCTCGTCAGCCACTCATGAAAGTTCGATTTTTCATATTGGCCAATTTCCTTTCACTAGCATAAATCAACTAGATGGTCTATTTGTACTTGGCTTAACTGATTTTGATTTCCCTTTTCAAGCGGGTGATTTGTTAGGTGGCGTGGAAGGTGTTGAAACCTTGTTCTTCATTGAAACTGTTATTGTTCAGGACAACAGTGCTCTTGTTTTTGTAGCTGAAACACAAATGTCTGCCAACGTTATGCCTATAATTTTGGGAAGTTTAACCCAAGCGCAAGTAATGGGACGCGTTTTAGATATGAATGGAAGCGTTGTTAAATATGCCAACGTGAAAATTGGCCGTGATCAAACCTTAACGGATGAGCATGGCGTATTCATTTTTGAAAATGCGGATGTTTTTGAAAAACTGGGTTATGTCCAAGTAAGTAAAATGGGCCTAGATGTTTCTTCAAGAAGTTTTATACCAAAGCCTGGCGGTAATGTTTTAGAAATTAGATTATTGCCCCAAGTAGAATTTGATAATTATTTTGGTAATCAAGAGGCTAATTTATCACTGGCCGACTTTGAACTTACCATTCCGGCTAACTCTCTATTCAACAATTCTCATTCTCCATATCCTTATGAGTTTTCTTATCATTTAAAAACTATTCATCGCAATTCAGAGCACTTTTTTTCTGAAATGCCAGGAAACCTCTGGGGTAATTTGCAAGATAATTTAGTCGGGATTATTTCTTATGGAATAATTAATATTGAAATATTAGACCTTTGGGGTGATGCGTTAAATTTCTTACCTGGACAGTTTATTTCTCTCAAAACGCAGATTAGCGAAGAGCTTATTTCTGTGGCTCCCGACACAATTGACCTTTGGATGTTCGATGAAGAGTTGGGAATATGGAACAATGCCGCAAAGGCTTTAAAAATAGACGATTATTATCTTGCTGAGGTAAATGAGTCAGGCATTTATAATTTCGGTATACCCTTCCAACCTCGCTTGTTAACAGGCTCTCTTTCAGAGGAAAATGGGCTTTGGCTTTCGGGAATCCATGTGAATGTCAGCAATCCTAACACTGCAATTAATGCTGACATTTCAAATGTTCTGGGAGAATTTACGGCACTCGTTCCTTCAAATTCTGCATTGAATATTGATTTGAACATCGTATTTTTTAATCAAGAACAAGTTCAGTTAGTTACTAATTTCCCAATTCAAATTACTAATCAAGATACCTCTGTTTTAATTGAAAATATACCATTACCTGACTTAAAACTTGTTACTGGAACCGCTTCGTCATGCAATAACGAACCACTAAATAATGGGTATTTGCTAGGGAGTTCAACTATTTCATTTGTTACAGATGGCATTTTCTCCTACGTAGGCAATTTAGTTTCTGATTCAATTGCTATTGTTAAAAATTATCCTTTGCAATCTTCTGGTTTTGAGAGTTATAATTTAATAAACGGTGTAAATGATATCGGGCTCTTTATTTTGTGTCAGGAGGAGATTTTAGCAGGAAATTTTATTGAAGATATTGATGGCAATGTTTACCGCACGGTAATCATTGGAAATCAGACTTGGATGGCCGAGAACTTAAAAACAACACATTATGCTGATGGCTCATTAATTCCACAAATTATTGAACCTAATGCTTGGAATTTTATTACCACTGGAGCTTGGTGTAAATCAATTGCCGGGGAAGGATATAATCATGTTTTTGGGAAAATTTACAATGGATTTACGGTAGCTAGTCCCCGAAATGCTTGCCCTGAAAATTGGCATGTGCCATCTCTCGATGATTGGGATGAACTCTTGTCTGCTTTAGGTGGTGCCCCTGAAGCCGTTGAGAAGTTGAAAACCAATTTTGGTTGGGACGGAATTCTTGGAAGTGGCACAAATGAATCGGGCTTTTCAGCATTACCATCGGGTTCTGTTTTTTACCCCGAGATGTCCAATCAAATTGGGCAGGCAGCATTTTTTGCCTCCACTTCAATTGAAGAGGGTTCTTCTATTGAAACGATATGGCTAAATGCCAATTTCTTAATTACTGAAACTTATCAGGTCGACCTGAATAGAGGCATATCAATTCGTTGCGTACAAGATTAATAAACCTGCATATGAAGTCTATTTTACCATGTATTATTGTTTTCGTTTCACTTCTCTCAGCGAAAGCCCAAAACAGAGCCTCTTGCATTTTAGGGGACACTTTACATCTTCAAATACAAAGTTTTCGCGGGTCAGTGCAATGGCAACAGAGCGATGACAATTTGGTATGGGAAGATATTTCTGGTGAGACTTCTGCAGTTTTTTCGATTATTCCCCAAACGGAAGGGTTATTTGTAAGAGCTGCTATTCAGGAAGAAGATTGTGCCATGTTTTATGAGTCTGCTTTTCTTGTAGATGCTGTTGATACAGCATCTGAGAGTTTCCAAGGCTTTAACTTTATGATAGAGCAATTAGATGCTCAAATAATTTCAGAAGAACAGAATCTCATTGTTTTAGATATTTCCACCAATGAGTTTTCTCTATCTCCTGGCAACTTTTTAAGTGGTTTAAATCAACAACCATTCACCCATTTTATTGATGCTGTTATTGTTAATGGATCTACTGCTCAAGTATTTCTAAATTTAGAAGGAGTGTCAGTTTATCAGGTTCCTATGTTTTTTGGAGAAACTGTCTTCAGAAAAGTGATGGGTAGAGTATTGGATGAAAACGGAAACCCAATGTTCTTTGCAGAAGTTCGTATTGGTGACTCATTGCGCTTGAGTGACTTAAATGGGGTGTTTGTTTTTGAGAGTGCACCCGTCTACGAACGAATGGGGTACTTAACAGTAAACAAAACCGGGTATTTTGAAGGTTCGAGGACTTTTGTTCCACTTAGCGGAGGAACGATTACCGAAATTCGATTATTATCAAAAAATCCAACCATCATTTTTTCCTCTAGCGAGGGCGGAACAGTAACTGCCGAAAGTGTTCATTTGATTTTTCCACCAAATGTTGTTTCCCTGAACGGAAATATTTATTCGGGAAATGTAAGGGTCTATGTTAATTATATAAATCCCGAAGATGAAAATTTTATTTCTCAAATGCCTGGTGATTTATGGGGAAACCAAGAGGGTTATCTCATGGGTTTAACTTCCTTTGGAATGATTGCTATTGAAATGACTGATGATTTAGGAAACGAATTAGAAATAATGGAAGGTCAGACTGTAAGGGCTCAGTTTCCTGTAAGTGCTGGATTGTTAGTAAATGCGCCTGAAACAATTGATTTATGGTCTTTCAATGAACAATTCGGATACTGGCTTGATGAGGGAGAAGCAATTCTCAGTGGAAATGTTTATGAGGCAGAATTACCACATTTCTCATTTTGGAATTGTGACATTCCATGGGATGTTATTTATTTAAATGGCATAATTACTGACGAAACTGGGAATCCTTTGCAAGGAGTAACCATTAGTTTAGAAAGTGAGGTAATTGGAATCCGTTCTACTGTTACAGGTCCCGATGGTAGTTTTGGTGGTTTGGTGCCTGAAAATGCCACATTAAATGCGTTTTTGACAATTAGGTGTGGACTAGGAATAGGTGAGCCATTTCTGGAATTCACATTAAATACTTTAGACGAAGATACCACACTAACAATTTCAGGAATTACCATGCCTCAATTAAACTTTTTGCAAGGGAGTGTTGAGTTGTGTGGTGGTGAGCCATTAATTGGAGGTTATGTGATTAGTGCATCAGAAATTGCGTTTCTTTCAGAAGGGAATTTTTTCATGCCGGCTTGCGCAGGAATTGATTCTGTTAGAATAGTTAAAACAAATCCGATGCAGTTTGGGCCTTGGAATGTTTTCCCTATTAATGGAGGTATCAATGATATAGGTGTTTTAGAACTATGTTCAAGCACTTCCGTGTTAACAGATACATTAGCTGACGGAGAAGGCAATGTATATAATACAGTTTTAATTGGAGACCAATGGTGGATGGCAGAAAATCTGCGAACCAAGCATTATTCTGATGGCTCTGAAATAACTATCTCTAGCGATGGGAATGAATGGTATAACTCAGTATCTGGACTTTGCAATAGTCATTTTGGCTCACCTCAATATCTTGATTTATATGGGAATTTTTATAATTGGTATGCATCTGTTGATCCTAGAAATGTATGTCCTGTAAACTGGCACGTCCCATCAGATGAAGATTGGCAAGTAATGGAAGCTTTTCTTGGAATGGATGAAATTAGTTTGACACAAATTGGATTTAGGGGTTTCTCGTCTAATATTGGAGGTAAAATGAAAAGTATTAGCGGTTGGCTTCCTGGAAATATAGGAGCAAATAATATTTCCGGCCTTTCAACTATAGGAAGCGGAAATCTTAATGTTTGGCCCAATAATGTCTCAAGTGCAAATATTGGCTACAGCTGTGTTATGTGGTCAACAACAGATACAGATTCAACCAACGCTTACATGCGTCTCACAGACCAATCTACAAATGGAGTAAACAGGTATGCCTGGACTAAGAATAGTGGTCATTCTATACGCTGTGTCAGAGATTAATTTAAGAACACATGTATGAATTACATTTTACCCTTATTAGTCTTTGTTTGTTTTAGTCAAAGCATAAAAGCCCAAAACAGAGCGTCTTGCATTCTTGGGGATACTTTACATCTTCAAATGCAAAGTTTTCGCGGGTCAGTGCAATGGCAACAGAGTGAGGATAATATTGCTTGGCAAAATATTGTAGGAGAAATAAATTCGGAATTAACTCTTATTCCTCAAGTTAACACAAAATGGATTAGGGCAGTTATAACTGAAAGTGATTGTGAGCCTTATATTGAATCAGAATTTCAAGTCATGGCATTTGATACTGCTTCGCAGGATTTGCAACTTTATTCACTCATGAATTTCGAGGAATTTTTGCTAACAGTTAATGCTGATTCATCTATTGATTTTAATGCTGGAAGCAATGAATTTCCTTTTTTGCCAGGCAATAGATTTATGAATGTCCCAGATATCAACGAGCAGTTATTAATTGTCGCAATTATTGAAATAAATGGAGTGGTGAAAGTTTATACATCGGCAACAGGAATAGCAAACGACGATTTGACTTTTCTTTTTGGAGAATGGATAACAGGAAGGGTTTACGGTCAAGTTTTAGACGAAGAAGGCTTTCCTTTAGCATTTGCTAAAGTTAAAATTGGCAATCTTGAACAATTAACTGATAATTACGGGGTTTTCAATTTCGATGAAGCAGCAATTCAAGAAAAAGTAGGAAGACTACTCGTTTCTAAAGATGGATACTTCTCTGGCTCAAGAACTTTTGCTACTAAAAATTCAGGATCAAATCTGAAAATAAGATTGATTAGAAAAACCTTAGTGGCATCTTTCAATTCTCCCAACAGTGTATCCTTTGAATTTGAAGGAGTAAATATGACCATCCCTTCAAATGCTGTTTCATTTAACGGAATTCCATTTGTAGGACAGGTTGGAATCTATGCTAATTACATCAATCCAGAAGGCATCCATTTTAATGAGGAAATGCCCGGGAATTTAATTGCTAGTCAAAATGCAAGCTTATTTGGTTTAACTTCCTTTGGAATGTTGGCCATTGAAATGATTGATTCAGTAGGAAATGAGCTAAACTTAAGTAACGGAAGTTCTGCTTTATTGAATCTTCCACTAAGCTCATCTCTTCAAACATCCGCCCCGAATACAATTGATTTATGGTCTTACAGTGAAGAGTTTGGTTATTGGATAAACGAGGGACAGGCTAATAAACAAAATAACAGCTATGTTGCTCAAATACCGCATTTCTCTTTCTGGAATTGCGATATTCCTTGGGAAGCAATACTTCTAAATGGAGTTGTTAATGATCAGGATGGTAACCCTATTTCTGGTGTTAAAGTCAATATTAGTACTGCTAACTTGGGAAGTTCATTTGATATTACAAATAATAATGGGGAGTTTGAAGGCTTTGTTCCAGCAAATACGCAGCTAGACTTAACTATTACCAATGAATGTGGTAATGGACAAATTCAGAATTTATCTACTGTTCTCGCTTTGGGGGCGATATTATCTGATACCACTATTCTTGTTAGTGATGTTTCCTTAACTCAAGTAAAATCTGTTCATGGCAGAGGGGTGGATTGTCAAAATATACCTTTAGAATCAGGGTATGTTGTTGAGGATAACTTGGTGCATTTTCTTTATCAAGGCGATTTCTCTTTCTTAACTTGTGCCTCAAATTTGACTCTAAGGCTGATCACTGAAAATCCTGATTTGATTATTGGAAGCATGCAATCATTTTCAATAATAAATGGAATTAACAATATTGGCGATATAAATACCTGTTTGGGAGATACATTATTTACCAGCTCAGTTATTGATATAAATGGTAATGTATATGTAACGGTGCTTATTGGAAGCCAATGGTGGATGGCTGAAAATTTAAAAGCTTCAAGCTTTGCAGATGGTTCAAGCATTAATTACTTGAATAGTCCAGCTACGTTTGAGGATAATATTCCATACTATTTTATTTATGAAAATAATATAGAACTTAATAATACCTACGGTAAGTTATATAATCAGTATGCAGTTGCTGATTCTCGAAATATTTGCCCAGTTAATTGGCATGTTGCTAGCGACAACGATTGGAAAGAGCTTGAATTAGAGTTAGGTATGTCAGCCTTAGAGATTGATTTAACAGGCATTAGAGGTGAAGGTGAAGGAGTTGGAAGAAAATTAAGGACGCCAAACTTATGGGAATTCCAAACGCCTGGAACAGTCAACGAATTTGGCTTTACGGCTTTGCCGGGAGGTTGGGCGAATTTAGTATTAGACTACAATCAAATCAACATTTTTGGGTTTTGGTGGACTTCAACACAAGCTACGACAGGAAATAGTTATTACCGCAATTTAACTGGCGATTCAGATGGAATATTTAGACAAGTAAATCCTGATTATCAAGGAATGTCTGTGCGCTGTGTAAAGGATTAACAACAATGAAGCCCCAACTATTGCTTCTCTTATTTATTGTTGCAAACTTATGTTCAAGGACTTGCTTTGCTCAAGCATATTCAATATCAATTAATGCTGGCGTAAAAGAATTTGATGATTTTTCTCCTTTACCACAGCAATTAGAAGCTTCTGAATCTGATGAAAGGGTTTTATCCTATTCTATTAGACTTAATAAACGTGTTTGGGAGAATTCTAAGTTTGAATTTGATATTGGTCTTCAATATTCTTTTTGGAATCGAGATGCTTCTTATCCACTAAATACATTAGAAACGTCTTTAATTAGGCAACAGAATAAATATTATTCACTTGGACCTGCATTTACATCAAGGTATAAACTATTAAATGAATCTGCGGGAATCCGCTTTACTTTAAGCCCTTCATATATCATTTTTAGTAAGGCTTGTATCTATTTAAGTGATGGTATAATTACCAATTTCAACCGCCAACAAAGAGCTTCCAATTTTGCACTTCCATTAGAATTGTCTGTTTACTACTCAATAAATGTAAATAGTTTTCAATTGTGTTTTGGGCCAATGATTCAATATTCAACATTTAGTATCGATAAACAATTTCAGTTTAATCCATTCATCTGGGGTTTTCAAATTGACTGTGTATGGGAAAAATAATAATAGTATTAAGCATAGTAATTCTGACTTTTGCGTCTTGCGATAAATGTGATCAAATGGAATTAGATTCCTGTTTAAACCCTGTGTTTATTCGGTTTGACTCAACATTAGCAATTGATACGAATGACTTTTACTGGTGGGCTGAGAAAATTTATATTCCATCAGCTTTTACTCCAAATGGAGATGGTATAAATGAAGTGTTTTCAATTTTAACTTATCTAATTGATTCACAATCAAAGTATTCTTTTCAAGCTGAATTATATGATGGTAATGAGCAAATTCTTAGTCAGTCAGGTGATCCGTCTAAAAGTTATCGCCTGATTAATTGGGATGGTAGAAATGCAAAAAACGAAATCAAGCCAGGTATATATCGTTTGAAAATAAAGATTACTAAAAATGGAATTGACCTAATTAATAGCTTCCATCATTTTTATCTTCTTTTGCCAAATGAAAATGGCGAACTCCCGCTTAAGAATGAATGCCTTTTCTATCCTGCAAATTTTGATTTAAGATTAGGACTTATTTATGAGGATGGTGAAAGTTATTATTGAGTTTTATGCTAGCTTACAAAAAAACCGCAGAAATGAAGACAGAAATTTCCACAGACAATATCAAACTGCAGATAGTTGAAAAGTCTGACTCAAAAAAAATATTTGAGTTAAGAACAAATCCTGAAGTTGCAAAATTCATAAACAGAGATTTGAAAAAGAATTTATCGGAAATAGAAACTTTTATTGAAAACATTAATTCTGACTTTAATAGCGCAATGTTTTTTAAAATCAATTTGCTTGAAGAAAATGAAATTGCTGGAACAATATGTTTGTGGAGAATAAACCGTGAAAATAAATATGCCGAAGTTGGTTTTGAATTGTTTCCAGAATATCAAAAGAAAGGAATAATGAGTAGTGCTTTAAAAGCAATTCTGAACTTTGCGAATAAAGAATTTGGAATTGAATATTTAGAAGCATGCACTCATAAAGAAAATCTAAACTCTCAAAAATTATTAGAAAAGTTCGGCTTTGAAAAAATTAATGGAAAAACTGATGATAAAAATCCTAATAACTTAATTTTCGGAAAGAACATAAAAAAAGCCAGCATATAGCAGTGGCTTGAGAAAGTGGCGGTTTGGTTTCCAAAAGAGAGTTTTGTTTATATTTGGAAATCCGTGTTCCAAATGAGCTTAGTGCGTGGCTATCGCCACCTTCGCAAATGCCGCGGACCCTTAGCGGTCATAGTATTGGCGAACATTCAACTATTAACCAAACTGGACATTAAGACAAAAAAATAGACAATATGAACGAAATAATTTGCCCAAATTGTAAAAAGGCATTCAAAGTTGACGAAGCAGGTTTTGCTGACATTCTTAAACAAGTTCGTGACCACCAATTTGAAGAAGAATTGCAAACACGACTAAATCTTGCCGATAAGGAGAAAGAAAGTGCTGTAAAGCTTGCGGAAGCAAATGTTAGAAATTCTTTACATGAGCAACTGGCAAAGAAGGACAACGAACTGACTGAAATCAAAGCTCAGAAAGCAACCGAGTTGCTGCAACTTAAATCTAAACTTGACAGTGCAGAAGTTGAGAAAAAACTTGCTATAAACGAAGCAACCCGAAAAGTTGAAAGAGAAAGGGACGAGTTGGCTAATGTTGTAAAAATAAAAGATACTGAAAAGCAACTGCTTGAAAAGTCATTGAGTGAAAAACATTCGGCTGAATTAAAGGAGAAAGATGCCATTATTAAACACAAGGACGAGGAGATTGCATTGAGAAAGGATATGAAGTTGAAACTTTCAACAAAAATGGTAGGTGAAACTCTTGAACAACATTGTGAAACCGAGTTTAATAAACTTCGTGCAACAGCTTTCCAAAGAGCATATTTTGAAAAAGACAATGATTCAAAATCAGGCAGCAAAGGGGACTTTGTTTACCGAGAGACAGACGAAGCGGGAAATGAAATTATTTCCATAATGTTTGAAATGAAAAATGAGGGTGACGAAACAGCTACCAAAAAGCGAAATGAAGATTTTTTAAAAGAACTGGACAAAGACCGAGCGGAAAAAAAATGCGAATATGGAGTTCTCGTTTCTCTGTTAGAAGCAGAGAGTGAGTATTATAATTCGGGGATTGTAGATGTATCTTACAAATACAATAAAATGTATGTGGTTCGTCCTCAATTCTTCATTCCCATAATAACTTTGCTGCGCAACGCAGCAATGAACTCATTGCAATACAAAGCAGAACTTGCCCTAGTGAAAAATCAAAACATAGACATTACTGACTTTGAAGAAAAGATAAACAACTTTAAAGATGGATTTGCAAGAAATTATGAGTTGGCAAGTCGTAAATTCAAAACTGCGATTGAAGAAATTGACAAAACAATTGACCACTTGCAGAAAACTAAAGATGCTCTCCTTTCATCGGACAACAATCTACGTCTTGCAAACCAAAAGGCGGAAGATTTAACCATTAAAAAGTTAACGCAAGGTAACCCGACAATGAAAGCTAAATTTGACGAACTCAAATAGATAAAAGAACTAATGCAAGAACAATCTACTCTCAAAATACAGAAGCAAACACTTCCATTTTTAAACATCTCTTTGTATCTAAACGATATTAAGCCTATTCAGTCATTGACGATTGAAAATACTTCTGAAACAGATTCTGCTTCGCTTGAAATAAAGATAACTGCTGACCTACCTTGCATTGAGCCATTTAGTTTCACTATTTCTTTCGTTCCTGCCAAAAAGGAAGTGAAAATTCCGTTAGAGAATTTGAAAGTAAATCGTGATTTTCTTAACAAACTATCTGAAACGGAAAAGGCAAATCTTACTATTGTTGTTTATCAAAGCGAAGCTTTAATACTCAAAGAAGCGATTGCTATTAATGTTCATCCATTAGAACATTTTGGTGGATTTCAAGTATTGCCAGAATTGATAGCGGCTTATGTTACGCCAAATCACCCTTACATCTATCACATCAAAAGAAAAGCCATTGAAATTTTAGAATCGCAAGGATTGAAAACTGCTTTTGAAGGTTATCAAAGTAATGACCCCGAGCGTGTGTTGCAAATCATGTCATCAATTTATTCAGCAATACAAAGTGAGGAAATTGTTTACAGTTCATTACCCCCAGGGTATGAAGAAACTGGACAAAGGTTACGTTTGTTAAATACCATTCAGCAGGAAGAATTCGGGAACTGTATTGACATCAGTTTGTTGTTTGCCGCTTGTTTAGAAGCAGTTGACCTCAATCCAATTCTTATAATTGTTCGTGGACATGCTTTTATTGGTTGCTGGTTGCAGGACGATAAATTTTCCGAAGTTATCAATGATGATAAAACCGCCATTACTAAAAGGCTTTCAAAAGGCATTCGTGAAATGGCAGCCGTTGAAGCAACAAGTGTGTGCAAGGGAAATAATATAAAATTCAGTGATGCACTGAGTGCAGGTGAAGCACAGTTGGTTCAAAAAGAGGATTTTTTATTATCGGTAGATATAAAGCGTGCAAGAACTCTAAGAATACGACCATTGCCCTTGCTAACAAACGCAACTGGAACGCAATTAGATGAAGAGGCATTAAAGCAAACGGAAACGGCTGCAATGGAAAAGCATTTTGAGATCGGCACTATTTATCAAGACGAACTATTGCAAGGCAAACAGCCAAAAACGAAACAAAAAATTTGGGAACGCAAGCTGTTAGATTTATCGCTTCGTAACAATTTGTTGAATCTGCATATTACACGTAATATGCTTCAGTTGGTTGATATTGACATAAATAATCTGGAGGATACTTTATCGGATGGGAAAAGCTTTTCTATCATGCCCAACCCAAATGCAGAGGTATTGCGAAAGTATAATTTGTTTTCACAACCACTTCATCAATCATCGCCAATTTACCAATTAGCAAATGATGAATTAAAACATAATCGCTTAATAACTCACTATCATCAGCAGGATTTAGATAACATCCTTGTCTATATCCATAAAAATGCAAAACAAGCTATTGACGAAAACGGTTCAAGCACTTTGTATTTAGCCGTTGGACTACTTAAATGGTTTGACCGAAAAACGCCTGAACAACCTAGATACTCGCCTATTCTGTTGTTGCCAGTAGAAATAAGTCGTAGGTCAGTAAACAGCAAGTTTACATTGAAAAGCCGTGAAGAAGAAACCATGGTAAATATTACGTTGGTGGAATTTCTTCGGCAGGAGTATGAATTAAATTTAAGTGGATTAGAACAACTACCTACTGATGAAAAAGGTGTTGATGTTGCTAAGGTGATGGGGATGCTTCGTCAGGCTATCAAAAACTTGAAGGGCTGGGATGTAATGGAACAAGTTGTTTTAGGTAATTTCTCATTTAGCAAACTGATTCTTTGGAAAGACATTGTAGTTCATCACGAAGAATTATTGAAAAGCGACATGGTGCGAAGTTTAGTAGATGGCAAATTGCATATCAATGAAAATCACGAGCCGCATTCTTCAAATGATTTTGACAACATTCATTCACAGTCAGTAATATTACCTATAGCAACTGATGTTTCACAAATGGAAGCTGTGCTTGCCGCACAACAAGGTCGTAGTTTCATTTTGCACGGACCTCCCGGAACAGGTAAATCTCAAACCATAACCAACATTATTGCCGATGCCTTGTATCATGGAAAAAGAGTGTTGTTTGTAGCGGCAAAAAAAGCTGCTTTAGATGTTGTGCATAGACGATTGGAACAAATCGGACTTGCTCCGTTTACGTTGGAAATACACTCCAATAAATCTAAAAAGTCTGATGTATTAGTTCAATTGGCAAAATCAATTGAAACGGCAAAACTTGCACGAACAGCCGATTTTCAGCAAGAAGCACAACGATTAGATACTGCAAAAAAAGCTATCAGCGAATATGTAAACGTGTTACACCAAAAGCAGCAAATCGGTTGGAGTTTATCCGACAGTATTACTGCTTTGGAGCATTACAGCGATAAAAATTTCCTGAATAATTTCATTTCCGAAACAGTCCTGCAACAAGTAAACGCAAGACTTTGGCAACAATGGACAGATTGGCTTCCTCAATTTCAATCTATACTAAAACTACTCATTCACCCTTCTGAAAATCCTTTAACCGCTTTGAATTTACCGCAGTATTCACCCTCGGTAAATGATGAAATTTCAGCACAAACACAAAAGCAATTGAACCACTTACCCGATGTGCAAAGCAAATCACAATCATTGGCTAAGGCAATACATTTTCCATTCTCAATACAATCTAAAAAGGAGTGGGAACAATTTGTTCAGGTTGTAAATGCTTTTCAAAAACTGCCTGACATTCATTTGGAACTTATAAGCTATCTATCTGACAAAGAAAATTACAGCGTTTATCAGGAATGGACTAAAGCATTCAAGGAATATCAGACTGTTTTAAGCAACATTCTAAAAAGTTACAGCCGAAATATTTTGAAAACAGATGTTTTAACAATTGAAATTGAATGGAAGAAGGCTCAACAAAGTTGGTTTTTACCGAAGTGGTTACAATCAAAAAAAATCAAAAAACAATTATTGCTTTTTAGAAATAGTCCTTTCATCGATAATAGCGAATTGGAGCAACTTTTTTCCAATTACAATCAGTTGCAAGAAGTGCAACAACTTTTGCAACAAAGCCGCTTTGGCGTTTTGCAACAAGCATTAAAAAATTTATTCAAAGACGAACAAACAGATTTAGCCGACATTGACAATAAAGCCGAATTGGTTCAACAAATAAGTAATCTATCAAACAGTTGGGAACGTAACGCACTTATTAAATGGGTTCATGTTTGGCAAGAAAAAGGTTTACAGTATTCCGATGAAATCAAGCAAAGTAACTTGTCAGCAATGGCAGATTTTATAAAGCTAACGACAAGTTTCAATGAGCAGCAGAATAATTATGAAACACTTACAGGCATCCATTTTCAACAAATGGAAAACTGGAATAATGAAACTACTAATCAACTGCAAAACATACAGACACATCTTCCATATTTGAAAAATTGGATGAATTATGTGCAACTGCGCAAAAAAGGAGAATCTTTGCAGTTAGAATGGCTTATAAACGCATACGAAAATAAATTGTGTTATGCTGAGAACATTTCCGATTACTTTAATTATATCGTTCATACTTCCATTGCACAACGTGTTATTTCGCAACACGAATCATTGAGTTTATTCAATGTCGGATTGTTTGAAAGTAAAATTGAACAATATAAAAAAATAGCAAAAGACTTTCAAAATCTCACCATCCGGGAATTGCGTGTAAAGTTAGCGGCACAATTGCCAAACTCCACAGCCGAGGCAATGCAAAGTTCTGAAATTGGAATTTTACAAAGAGCTATTAAAAACAGAGGTAGAGGATTAAGTTTAAGAAAACTCTTTGACCAAATACCTGCTTTGCTGCCACGAATTGCTCCTTGTATGTTAATGAGTCCAATTTCAGTAGCCCAGTATTTTGATGTAAGCACAAAACACTTCGACATTTTAATTTTTGATGAGGCATCGCAGTTACCAACTTGCGAAGCAGTAAGTGCTTTAGCAAGAGCAAAACAAGCTGTGATTGTAGGCGACCCAAAACAAATGCCACCCACTTCGTTTTTTAGCACCATAAAGTTGGACGAAGAAAATATGGATGTAGAAGATTTAGAAAGCATTTTAGATGATTGTTTGTCTTTGTCAGTGCCTTCCAAATATTTATTGCGACACTATCGCAGCAAACATGAAAGCCTGATTGCTTTCAGTAATGTCAATTACTACGAAAGCAAACTACTTACCTTCCCTTCATCTGATGATTTAAACCGTAAAGTAAAGTATCATCAAGTCAACGGATTTTACGACAAGGGGAAAACACGAACCAATAAATTTGAAGCGGATGAAATTGTGCAATACATCAAATCACATTACAACGATTCAAAAAAACGTAAATTGAGTGTAGGTGTTGTTACTTTCAGTCAAACCCAACAAAATCTAATAGAAGACAAACTACAAAAACTGTTTATGTCCGATCCGAAATTGGAAGAATTTACCAATGAAAGTCTTGAACCATTGTTTGTAAAAAACTTAGAAAATGTTCAGGGTGATGAACGTGATATTATTCTGTTTTCGGTATGCTATGCACCTGATGAAGAAGGCAAAATGAGTATGAATTTCGGCCCCTTAAATCGAGATGGTGGATGGCGTAGGTTAAATGTAGCCGTAACTCGTGCCCGTTATGAAATGCACATTTTCGCTACTTTGCAAACTGACCAAATAGATTTAAGTCGCACATCAGCAGAAGGTGTAGCAGGGCTAAAAGCATTCTTGCAATTTGCAGAAAAAGGACATTTAAGTGTTCGCCATGAGGATATTCAAGAAACACTTAACAAGAAACATTTATCTGCGTCTATTAGCAAAATGTTACAAGAAAAAGGATTGGATGTTAAATGCAATATTGGCACTTCTGGGTTTAAGGTGGACATTGGTATTGTGCATCCCGACAAACCGCAACAATACATACTTGGAATTGTAGTTGACGGTCATTACTATTATAAGGCTCTCACCACGAATGACAGAGAAATGGTAATGCCATCTGTGCTTAAAGCTTTAGGTTGGAACATTCATCGCATTTGGACAATTGATTGGTATGAAAATTCAGATAAAATTATTGATACGATAATTGAAAGAGTAAAACAACTGCAAACGCAGCCCGAAGTTAAAGAAGTATTTATTCCCGAACCTATTGTTCAACCTGCATTTGAACCTATTAAAGCATTACCCGAAGCAGTGGCAACAATCAATATCACAAGCAAACAAAAACCTTATAACAACTATGCTTTAACTTCTGTTTCTAATGCAAATAGTGAAACAATTTTTGAGTTTCAAAACCGCAATAACATAAAACAACAAATTCAATCTTTAGTGGACACCGAAGCTCCTATAAGCAAGAGTTTATTGTATAAAAAAATATTGCAAGCGTGGAATACCAGTCGTGCAGGTGCAAGGTTGGACAAGCATTTGGAAGGAGTTATTAAAGAGATGAATATTGTCCAGACTATTCACCATCAGCCGTTTTATTGGAGCAACAACACGACTTTAGACTACTATCGTAGCAACGACATAGAAAAACGAAATATGGAGGACATTGCCCCCGAAGAAGTTTTAGTTGCTTTACAGGAATTCGTAACTAACAATTTGAGTATGGAGGAGGCTGAACTACTTCGTTACTTGGCTCGGACTTTTGGTTTTGCCAAAGTAGGCAAGCAGATTGACACAATATTGCGTTACGTCATTGACACAGCAGTTCAACAAAGTATAGTGAAAAGAGAAAACGACAGAATAAAATTAGCCGACAAATGAACAACCGCACTGGACGCCTGGAAAGAAAAACGACCGATAACATCACCTACCCAAAAGGCGGGGTTTCGTGCTCAGCAAACACATTTGTGCAAGCGGAAAGTTCAGTTCTCCGAATGAAGTTTAGTGGTGAAAATCCATCTCTTCTTGTAGTTGCAAAACGTTTTAAAAATTCAGCCAAAAGGCTTTGTTAAAGCCTCGTTAAGTGAAATTTTACCTGAAAGTCTATAACCCCTGTAAATTGCTACTCAAAAGTATTTCTTAGTTTAATTTGAAATCAGTTCCAGCTTTTCAGGGAATTTGATTACTAATAGGGGATATGAATTACCTCTCCTTGTTTTTCAAGTATGAGTAACTTATCTGGATTTAAATTGTTGATGGTCTGAGTTGGATATAAATGGTAAATGCCAACTTTTACGGCATCAAGCTTTAGTTGTCTTTTGTTGGCATCTAACATAATGCAATAAGGAACAAATGCCCAATCGATATTTTTAATTGACAATGCTGTATCAGCAGTTTCGGTATCTCCCGAGAAAAATAACCTCTTACCATGCCAGGTAATTACATACGAATAATGCCTGATAGCAAATCTATGTTTCGTTTTAATTGCTTCAATTTTAAAGTCATCTATTGAGCTATTAAGTAATTCCAGTTTGTTCGTATTCCAACAACCAAAAACTTTATTCTTTCTTTTCCATTTCATACCCCGCATTATTTTTCTGTAATAATGGTCGGGGTGGCGATGCGTGAAAAGAAATAGTGAGGTCTCTTTAAGGCTATCTAGCTCAACCTTTTCGTATTTCATGTATCCAAAAGCGCCTGATTTGTAGGGGAAATCTACATATAAATCTGAGTTTCCATCGCTTAAATGAAGTCCTCAATTTCCAATAAACCTTATTTTAATTTCATTCGACTGACTGTAGCTTAAATTTGAAAGTGAAAATAGAATCGTAACTAATGCAATCTTTTTATAAAAGCTCATTTTATTATTATTGCTTTAAGAGTATCAGTTAATTTCAGGTTGATTTTACGATTTATTCAACCGTTTAACTATTGTTATTCATAACTATCAAGGATTTATTTAACCAGAAAATCTATCTGAATTGCCTCTAATTCCTATGATATAACTTTATGGATGATCTAATCAATTTGCCTAATCTCAATGGTTTTAAGTCCTTTTATTTGTCTATTTCCTCGCTTTAAATCGTTTGTTGAAACAAAGAAAATACGTTGTTCTAATTCAATTAATTTCTTTCCATCAATTTCGGTGACTATGAAAAAGTTATTTCCGGCATCTGTAGAATATATTTCATTCCATGAGAAAACCACTCTGTATCCATCTGAGGCACTAAAGACAAAGTAATATTCATTGAGCTCTCTGGGCTTGTTATAATCAAATTGGATTGATTGGAGCAAGGCCTTAATTGGAATTCCAAATAAACCACGCATGGTATCTCTAGCTTCTCCTTTTTGATTGAAAATAATAGGTGCTTTAATTGGAACCTTAGGAAAAGTATCTAAACTGGTAAGTGTGAATATGCTTGGATTTTTGACTTTACCAGTCACGAATAATGAATCAGTTGGATTCGTTTCCCTTTGGGCAATTACTGAATAATTTAACAGTACTCCTAGAATTGAGCATATGATTCTAATCTTCATTTATTGAATTCAATAGGATGAGGCTTTTAATAATTATTAGAGGAGTGCAACAAAAAACGATTTGTTGCTGGGCTAATACTTCGTCTAATCTATTTAATCTCAATAACCTTTACCGACCAAGGCTCAAGTGATAATTTTGTGCTTAAATCGACCATTTGTCCATTGGTGATGTCTTTGCCAGAAGCTTTGCCTTCAATCATTTCATCAAAGCGGTCTAGTTTTAAGTCCTGCTTGTCATTAGCTGCATTCATGATCACCATTACTTTTTCATTATCTGTGTAGCGGAAGTACACGTAAATACTTTTCTCTGGTACAAATTGCATCAGTTTTCCAATGGTGGCCGCTTCGCTTGATTTACGCCAGTTTGCCAGCTTGCTGAAGTAATCTACTGCTTCATTTTCCTTTTCAGTTCTTCCACCGGAGGTGAATTTATCTACTTTGTCTTCTTTCCAACCACCTAAGAAATCACTTCTCACTAATCCATCCGGGTTTGAAAAACCTGTCATTAAAATCTCCGTGCCATAATACACAGATGGTATTCCACGTATAGTGAGAAGGAATGCTACACCCATTTTGAACTTGCGAATATCTTCTCCAACAACCGAATAAAAACGACTTAAATCGTGATTGTCTAAAAAGGTCACATTGCGCATTGCGTCTTGGTATAAGATGTCTTCTGCAAGTGTGTAATAGATTCGAGCTACTCCATCCGTCCAGCCGAAAGGCTTGGTTAAAGCATCATTAAGTGCATTGTAAACCTGAAAGTCGATAACACCCGGTAAATTGCTGTTCATGTCCGCGCGAGAGCGGAAACCTTCGGCAAAATAGCTTTGAACTGTTACGCCATGTTCCCAGATTTCACCAAACATATTCATCTTTGGAAAAGCAGCATTTAGGTCTTTGCCCAACTGTGCCATGTAAGTTTGGTCGGGGTAGGCGTAGGTATCGATTCTGAAATCATCAACACCGGCAGTTTCAACCCACCAGATATAGCTTTGCGTGAGGTAATTCGCCACATGTGGATTTCTTTGATTTAAATCGGGCATATGATAATCGAACCAGCCATCATTGAAGGTTTTTAAATCTTTCTCGGAAACGTAAGGGTCGAGCAGGGTAGGAGCGCGATAGGTGGTTTTGGTAAAATTCTCCCACTGATTCAACCAGTCGGCCGAAGGCAGATTCTTGTATAAATAATGCTCATTTCCAATGTGATTGGGAACGATGTCCATGACCAGTTTCATACCGCGTGCATGAAGTGAGTCTGAAAGTGTGATGTAGTCCTGATTATTTCCAAAACGCGAGTCAATGGTAAAATGATCAGTTATGGCATAGCCATGATAGGAAGTTTTGGGCTGGTTGTTTTCTTGAACAGGATTTAACCATAGACTGGTGATGCCAATGTTTTGCAGATAGTCTAGATGGGTGATGATGCCTTTAAGATCACCTCCATGGCGAGAGTACATCGAATCGCGATTCAGACTAGCTTCGTTCGTGCCTTTTACAATATCATTGCTGTAATCGCCATTGGCAAAACGATCGGGCATGATAAGGTAAATGAGGTCCTTGGGATTAACTCCTTTTGCATAGCTACCTTGCGCTCTGCGCGATTTTAACTCGTAATTAAAGGCATATTGCTTCTTATCTTTTTTTAGTACGATCTCAAAACTTCCGGGCTTGCAGTTTTTATCTATCTGCAGAGTGAGATATAGGTAATTAGGATTGGAAGGAGTTTCAGTTTTAAGAATTCTTACACCAGGATAATCCAGAAATGCCGAGCTGTTGCCTATTCCTGTTTCAGAGATAATAAGCTCGAGATTTTCATTAGGCATCCCAACAAACCAGTTTGAAGGATCAACGCGCTTTACAGTAAGCTTTTTAGCATGCAGGTCGGTGCCCGTAAAAATAAAGACTGCAATCGCAAGGGTGTAAATAAGGTTTTTAATCATGCTCTAAAAATAGTAGATAATTACTAAAGTGTATATAAAACACAAAGAGGGAGTAAAAACTCCCTCTTTGTGTTAAAAAATGAATGCTAGAATATTACTTCACAATAATTCTTGAAGTACTGCGATTTGCATTACTTGTTAATGTGATAAGGTACATTCCAGACTCTACATTATTCAAAGGAAGAACAATTGTATTTCCAGAAGTAGTAACTATCTCGCTTAGAATAAGCTTACCTGTAACATCAACCAATTCAATAGTCACTGATTTTGATTGGAAGTTCTCAGGAAGGGTGATTCTCGCAAAATCTTCCGCCGGATTAGGCGAAATTGTAAATGCATTACCACTTGCATCAGCAATAGAAGTAGTTATATCACCTCTCACTGTTATAGAAGTAGTTAATTCTTCTTCACAAATACCGTTAGAAGCACGAGCTGTAATGTTGTAAATTCCTGCTTCACTGAAATTCATTGTGAAATCATTTCCGCTGCTAATAGCTGTATTAGCATTATTAATGAACCAATAAATTGAGCCATTTGAGCTTGCAGAAATAGATACGAATTCACCTGAGTTTACTTCAATAGAAGAGGCATTGACATAAAGTTCAATGGCAGGCGACTCAGATACTTCAGTTTGCACAGCAGTTAAATAGCCAGCATTCATTGTTAACTCAATGGTATAATTATCAGGATTCAGGTTATCAATCAATATAGAAGTTGAAGAACCAGCTCCTTGAGCAATAAGATTATTGCTTGAATTTAACACCACATAAGAGAACTCTTCTGCAGAAGGATTTACAATTTCAACAGTTCCCACATTACTTTCACAATTTCCAATACTTGCAAGGGCTTCAATTGGAGCGCTGAAATGAAGTGCAAAACGATCATCACTAGACATTGTGCCAGGCATAAAAGTGTAAGAATTGTTTGCACGTAGGTTGATGAACTCACCTGTTTCACGATCTTCAAGGTAAATCATTGTTGAAGAAGGGATTAACTCAAGTGATACAAGAGAAATTGTGTGGTTTTCATTTCTGCTGTACTGGTAACCTAGATCAACGATTCTATTCTCAAAGCTATCAGGAAGACCCTGAATGGCAAATGCTTCGCCATTGATTTTAGAAAAGAATGAGATATTTGGATTTCCACTTAATTTACGTGCATCGTATTGACCTTCAACACCTTCAGTTGCATCATTAATAAATGCAATTAAAGTTTCATTGTAATCATCGTGCTCATTTGTAATACTTAGGCGAACTCTTCTAATTGTTTCATCTTGGAAGAACTGTGTATTGGTATTTCTTCTCATCGTGTTAATAAATGCAGCATTTCCGGAGAATGTTGCTTCAACGAAGAATCCTTGACCAGAACCAATTACTCCAGAAGGAGTAGGAGTAACGTTATTTCCACCTGAAACATAACCTGCAGCATTTAAAACAACATAATCTTGAACAGCATAACCTGCTCCAAGTGAGTTATCATCATCCCAAAGGTAAAGTGAACCAGTGATTATGCCAGAACCTGAAGGGCCATTAGAATTAAGAAAGTCATTTACTGAAATGGCAGAAGGGTATGGATTACCAATTAAATTGAATCGGCTTGCAACTCCTCCTGGATTTACAAGACCTACACTTAGAGAACCATTATTAGCTGTACCAGCGAAATTCACAACTCCACCGTTTGAAGATGCATAACCACGCCCAACAGTCATAGGACCTGTAACAGGAATCCATCCTGGCTCATTTGAATCGTCTGCAGTAGCTTGTGTTCCAGATGCTGGATCATAAAGATAACGTTGAGCTCCAATAATAGAACTGTTTGCACCTGCAACAGGTGATGACCAGAAGTTGAATGCTGGAACTGTTTGTCCATTCCTAACAACGCGAACAGAACCTGCAACAGCTCCACCTCCACCAGGAGTTCCAGCTCCGTGCATTAAAGACGCAGCTGATTCAATAATTAGGCTTCCATTTGCATTTAGAGTTCCTCCAGTTACAAATAATGTTCTACCACTGTTAATTCTTAATGAACTTCCAAGTGTTCCTCCATTTTGAAGAGTTAGGTCAGCGTTAGCAACCATAGTTCCTGCAGAAACGAAAAGATCGTTTTGGATGGTAGTTGGAAGATTTAATGTTAAGGTGCTATTTCCATTTTTAGTTAAGAAAGCAAAATTTATTGATAGCGCAGAGCCATTCAAATTTTGTGAGGTTAGTCCGGTAAAAGCAACCGATCTGTTATTGGCATTAAATACAGCACCTGAATTAAAGGTAAAGTTTCCTCCTATTGAGATATCACCACCTGGCTGAGAGCTCAATGATAAACTTCCATTAAGAATGAGGTTTTTACCAATTGCAATAGGTTGAGTCATTTCTAATCCACCCCAATCCATAAACATCGAACTTCCTGCATCAATTGTAAGATTACCTGCAATAGCTCGAGCTATGTTCTGACCAGAATTTGCACCTGGCTGAAGGATGGTATTATTAGAGATTTGAACGTTTCTAGGATATCCATAATCGGTTAAACCATTCCACTCTAAGCCTCTACCGTAAGTGCCGCCTGTACTGTAAATAAGTGTTGCGTTTGCTCCGTAAGAAGGCGAAGAACCTCCGTTGAAAAAGCCTCCCGGATTAAGAATTAAATCTCCATTGACAAAAGTATTTCCAGCAATCTGGAGTCCTCCATTAAGTATTAGATCGTTAAGTCCAGGGTTTCCGAAAATGGTATTTCCTCCTGACATAACCAGACTAAAGGTTGAAGTAGAGTTTAAGATACCGCTGTTAGAGAAGAATCCTGAAGTTTCAATGGTTAAAGATCTGTTAAGTCCATCGCTACCTATAAATGTTCCTCCACTTGCAATAGTCATATTACTAACGCTAGCATTTGTATTTAGAGTAACAATTGTTGTTGAAGCTATAACTACCGCAGCACCTACCGGTGGAACACTTCCTTGATCCCAAATTGAAGAGTTGTTCCAATTTCCACTGGCTACTGATGTCCATGTGCTACTTGGTGCAGCGCAATTATTACATGAGCTAAAGCAAACTAAAGGCAAAGTAACTGCTGATGCAGGAACGGTGTAGGTTCTGTCGGCTCCATTGCCGCAAGGCGCTCCTAAGTTGCCTTCGTAACCACCGTCGTTTACATACTTATAGGTAATGTTTGTTCCTGAAAGTATTGAAACAGTTGCAGTATAAATTCCTGAACCGATAATGGTTTCGGTCATGATATTGGCAGTGGTATTAAAACCATTAAAAGAGCCTGACACAGAAACAACCCCTGCTGTTTCGTTCGCCATGTTTACTCTAAATGTAACGTTTACAGGCGATGTGCAATTGGTGCAACTTCCAAAGCAAGCCACCGGGATTGTTGATGCCGTTGCCGGAACAGTATAAGTTCTGTTAGTGCCGTTACCACAAGGAGCGCCAATGTTGCCCTCGAACGATGCTCCATTTGTAAACTTATAAAAAACAACAGAGGATACTACAAGTGACTTGGTAATTGTATAAATTCCTGAACCGGGCACAGTTTCAGTCATTGGATCAGCAGTCGTGCTGAATCCGTTGGAGTTGGATGCCCAATAAACATTTCCGCCAACGGTTTCATTGTTCATGTTTACCTGAAAGGTAACATTTACAGTCGGCAAGCAATTGTTACAAGAACTAAAGCACACAGTTGGTAATGTAGCATCAGCTGAGCCAACTGTATAAGTTCTATCATTACCATTTCCACAAGGCGCGCCTATATTACCTTCAAAGCTTGCTCCGTTTGTGAATTTGTATACAGCAGCATAACCTTGAGCTAGTGTTTTTGTAATCTCATAGATGCCTGAGCCCGGAGCCGTTTCTGTCATTGGGTCAGCACTAGTGCTGAAGCCATTAAAGTTACCTGCAAGGTAAACGTTACCTCCAACGGTTTCGTTTTGCATGTTTACTCTAAAAGTAATGTCCCAATTAGAAACAGCATTTACAGTATAGTTATAGTTAGAACCTCCATTAGTATTTGTATTAATAGCTACTAAATCAGCATCTCCTGGCGCAGGAGCAACAACTGTACTTGAAAATATATAATAAGCAACACCTGTAGCTGCAACTTGTGCAGGGATGTTAGCTGTTCTAGTAGTGCCTGAACCTGTCATAGCGACAATAGGTGAACCGGCAAAATTGCCATTAATGGCATATCTTAAATAAAATATCTCTTGAGCGGATGCCGAACCAGAAAGGGTAGCAGTAATTGCTACAACATCTGTTGCACCAACACTTCCTGCTGCTGGTAATTGAGAAACACTACTAATAGCAACTGGATTAGCACTGGTTTCCATAAAGATGGCTCTTGTGTCAGTGTACCCTGTGTTTTCAAAATTAACGGTATACCAGCGGTTATCTGCCAATGTTACGTTATTGTCTGGTCCTGAATTAAAAGAATAAGTTTGAATAGTACCAATGTTTACTGGAACTATATTAGCCCATTTGTTTCCAAAGCCATTTGAAGTGAAAAGCCAGCTATAATTCCCGGCAGGAGTATCTCCGGTTGCAGAAACTTCAATGGTAGTTTGGTAGATACCTGAGGGTTGAAGAGTTATACCTCCTCCGGGAGTTAGTGCGTCTCCTAAAAATACGGAGGCTGCAGCAGGAGGTTGAGTGTAGCCATTCCATGCACCCGGCATGTTTAAACCTTCTGGCGCAAAAATTTGCCCGAATGAAGGAAGGGTGATCATCATTGTCAAGAAAAACAATGCTGAAAGCTTTAGGCTTTTTAGCATGTTGGTTGACTTTTTTCTTGTAAGTGTTCGCATATCAGTGTAAGATTGAATTATGATGGTGGTTAAAGATTAGGTTTTAAACAATTTCCCTTTTTATGGTGTACTTTATACACTATGGTAAAAGTAAGTCATGATGAGTGATATATCAATATTTTCTTTGATTATTTTTTCATGTCACTGAGTTATCAACAAAAACAAGGTGTATAAACGACATATGTAAGAAATTGGTTACATATTGACGCTATTTTTGGTGTGTATTTGACACAAAGACTGCCCCTAAAACGTCAGATTTTGACGTTCAGATTAAAAAATGATTAACTAAGAGGTGAAATTTTTAGCCGTGAATCAATTGAGACTTGCCATATGATTGGATGATTTCTGTTTCAAAATCTATCCACTCTCTCCATCGTTTATCTACATCCACTTTGCCTTCAGAATATTTCCTGGCTAGTTTAATAAACAAAGTATAATGTCCAGCCTCGCTTGCCATGAGCTCGCGATAAAATTCGGCAAGTTCTAAATCCTTTATGTTTTCGCTGAGCACCCTGAATCTTTCGCAGCTTCTAGCTTCAATCATTGCAGCAAACAAAAGTCTGTCAATTAACAGATGAAGATTATGACCGTCTTTTCTAGTAAATGTAGCAAGTTGATTTACGTAGCTATCTTTTATCTCTTTGCCAAGCACAAAACCTCTTTGAATCATAAGAGTATGTACTCTTTGAAAATGCTCCAATTCTTCTTGAGCCAAAGCGGTCATTTCTTGAACAAGCTCGGTTAACTCAGGGTATCTAATAATTAAGGAAATGGCCGAAGAAGCTGCCTTTTGTTCGCAGTAGGCATGGTCGGTAAGTACCTGTTCTATATTACTTTCAACAAGTTCTGCCCAGCGAGGGTCAGTGGCTAATTTTAAACGGAGCATGTGCAAAAATAAGGTATTTCTCTATTTGCAATCAGGATTGATTCCATTTACGTAAACCGGAATGGCAGATAAATCTTCTGCAAGCTCATGTCCAGCAAAATCAGTTATATCTGAATAGTCTATCAAACTAAGATAAGATTTTAGAATTTTTCTGGATTCAGGAAGATATGACCAATGCCATTTTTCTTCTTCATAACCAATAGGTCTGCTATCGCAACGAGCTGTATAAGGTTGATAAAAACCAAAGCGATGTGCATTGACTTTCAACCAACGGTAAATATTCTTGCCTTCTTCTGTTTCAAAATACTCGGGTTCAACAGAGTTCAAATCAATATCAGTACCCCAATGGTGACGGGAAGTCCCCGGCATAGCAGAGAACTTTAATATTTCCAAAGCTTTGCTTTCAGGACTCATCTGAACTTCAGGATGTAAAAATATGCCGTTGACTGCTGTTTTTCCAGACCATTTATTCTCCCAGATTTGTTTCTGACGTTCAAAATTCCTTGTTGATGATACTATCCTCAGGTTAACTTGATCTGGCAATGCCGACATGCGCATTTTATGCCAAGCCTCAGCAGCTATTTTTCTAAGCCAGTGTTCAGAACCCTCAGTTAATCCATCATGAACCCGAACAAAGTCAGGATGCTTTTCGGGTTCAAACTTTCCTAATAATTCATCTTTGCTTAATGGAATCATAACTTGGCTCTTCTCAAATGAACAACCCCAGCCCGCTCTTCCCCGAAAGCATCAAAACGATAGAAATAAACTCCTTCAGGTAAATCGTCACCATTTAAATTAGTTCCAGACCAGCAAGGTTCATTGTCGTTTACACTAGAATGCACTAGTTCTCCCCAGCGATTGTATACATATAAATCAGTGCACTCCAGAAATGCTCTGTCCTGCGGAGGAGGTGCTAACTGCAAAGCAGGATGGAAACAATCGTT
>JBBEBC010000043.1:0-6316 GCA_040882555.1 Bacteroidia bacterium | reverse complement strand
AATGTTTCTGTATTAATAGATAAGAAGAGAATTGAGTTAACAAAGGCAACTTTTATTAAATTACATACCATAAGTTTAAAAATAAAATTTTAAAAATCAGGATGTTATTCAACTCATTCACGAATAAAATTAAGCCCATATCCTTGTTCAAGCTGAAATCTATATAATCCTTTAGCGAAAAGATTTAAGTTGATTTCTAGATTTTTGCCCGTCATTTTACCTGTCTGTACGATCTTACCATGTATGTCTAGTACTTGATAAAAATCATCCATTTCAATGGTTGAAGAAATTCGTATAAAATCTCTGGCAGGGTTTGGATAAACCATCAAATCTGCCCTAATTAAGAATTCTTCAAAACCTGTTGGGGTTTCTTCTTGATCAAAAAATTTCACCAAATACCCATCGGAAGAACTGGCAATTTCGCTTTGGAAACTTCCCGGAGTGGCTATTCCTGCCAGTGATTGCGTACCACCAGCAATATAAACATTGAAACTGTTGTCGGTTGCAATGCCGTATAGATCATCATAATTGGAGCCTCCAAAATAGGTGCCCCACTTAAATTGGCCATCGTTATCAAATTTCACCAAAAAACCATCATCAGAGCTTCCGCTGATATCAGATTGAAAAGCACCAACACTTGCGATGTTTAGTGCTGAGTTGGTTTGTCCTCCAGCATAAATGAACCCTTGACTGTTGATGTGAATGCACCAAAAGTCTTCATACCCTTCTCCTCCATAGTAGGTTCCCCAAATTCGAGTTCCTGAACCGTCAAATTTCATCAAGAAAGCATCTCTTTCATCGTTAAATGAGCTTTGATATGCTCCCGTTGTTGCTATACCTTGTGCAGAAGCGGAGCCGCCAATCACATAAATAGTGTTTTCAACATCTACAGCACAGCCAAAACCTTCATCAAAGTTCTCTCCTCCGATATATGTGCCCCACTCTCGTATGCCTTGCTCATTGAATTTAACTAGAAATGCATCGTCTTCTCCACTGAATGTAGCCTGATGACTACCGGCTGTTGCGATTTGATTTTCAGAATAGGTTAATCCTGTCAAGTAAACATTACCTAAGGCATCTGAGGCCACTCCATAAGCCTCATCATATTGATCTCCTCCATAGTAGGTAGACCAAATCAATTGCCCTTCAGGCCCAAATTTGACGATAAATCCATCACCAAAACCGCCGGCATACTGGACTTGGTGAGCATTGGATGAGGCTATGGCGTTTTCTGAATCTGTAATTCCACATAAATAGACGTTGCCTGTATTGTCGGCTTGCGCATCCCAGCAAGATTCAAATTGAGCTCCTCCAAAATAACTGGCCCATATTAATGCACCATTCTCTGAATTGAATTTGGCAAGATAAGCATCAAATTCACCACCAAATGACACCTGATGTGCGTCGTTTGTAGCGATGTTGGTTGTTGAACGAGTTTCTCCCGCAATATAAGCATGCCCCAAATTATCAAGGGTGCAGGCTTGTCCGGACTCACTTGCTTCTCCACCAAAATAAGAACTCCATACGCGGTCACCATCAGTATTAAACTTAGATATGTAGGCGTCTTGAATTCCGCCTCCAAATATTGACTGATGCACGCCGTCAGTTGCGATGTTTAATAATGACATAGAAAACCCAGTGTGAAACAAATTCCCGTCACCGTCCGAAACTAGGTCTGTTACCCTATCTGGGGCATTCCCTCCGCAATAAGTTCCCCAAACCCTTATAGGAGGATCAATGGTTAATGGCAACAAGGGATTGAAGTTTTCTACCTGAATGCGAACTTGATTGTTGTCTACTTTCCATGCGCAAGGCAGGGTCTTTTTACCTTGATAAGCTATTAACTTTCCCTCACTAATATTACCAAAGGGAGTCTGAAGGAACAATTGATTCCTCTGACCAACACTCAAATCTGCACCCTTCACTTCGAACGCAATTTTCTGGTAGTCTGAGGGACTTTTAACGACCCAATCGCTTTCCAAATGGCCGTCCCGGCTATAATAAATCAAATCAACACCTTCCCAGATGTCTTTCAGAGTGATGCTTTTATATTGTTTAACATTCAAAGCAGGATTATTACCTGCAGGCACATTGTAATAATTGCTGTAACCAGTTATCGCCTCACCAAGCACAACCCTAAAATCCAGACTAGGATTTATCCATTGAACATCCACTCGGTGAATACTAATAAGTTCAGGAACTAAGATTGCCAGATCATCCGCCTTTCGCTTTGACTTACTTTTTTGGTTAGTATTATTTGACCATTGGTCTACCCTGGAAAGCTGATATGAAATCCCTTTATTGGTAATTTGGAAGGTCATTCCCTCAGACTCCCCAATAAATAAAACATCTGGTCTTGCCTCACGATGCTGATTCATCACCTGGCCTTTATTCTCTTCGATGAATACATTTATTCCATCGTAATAATTAGCAGAAAATGTTTCTGTATTAATAGATAAGAAGAGAATTGAGTTAACAAAGGCAACTTTTAATAAATTACATACCATAGGTTTAAAAATAAAATTTAAAAATCAGGATGTTATTCAGCTCACTCACGAATAAAATTAAGTCCATCTCCTCGCTCAAGTTGAAATCTATACAATCCTTTAGCGAAAAGATTTAAGTTAATTTCTAGATTTTCGCCTGTCATTTTACCTGCTTGTACAATTTTACCATGTATGTCCAGTATTTGATAAAAATCATTCATTTCAGTGGTTGAAGAAATTCGTATGAAATCTCCCGCAGGATTTGGATATGCATTCATACTTTCATTACTAACATGAATAACTGATGTTGGATTCTCGCCAATATGAAGTGTTACTTCTTCAGATGTTCCACCACAATCATCTGTTTGAACTAGGCACCTGTAAACTTTTCCGTCTAGAGCTTGTGTCAGGTTAGAGATCGTTAATTCGGAGCTGGTTACACCACTATATGTTGTGCCATTAGAGATATTTGTCCAACCACTCGTACTTACCTGACAATAGTTATAAGTAGATGCAATCTGCCAGCGGAAACTAAGTGCATTTGGAATGTCAAAACTAATTGTTGCAGTGCCACCTAAATTCCCATACACATCAGAAACTTGTGATATTTCTGGTAAGTCGCATTCTGATTCCTCAATTTTTACAATAAGGGAATTTTTTATTCCATCATCTGAACCAGCATTATTAGCACCTACTAAATATATTTCTCCGTCATCCGTAACCTCTCCTGAATAAAAAGTAGGAATTGAGCCTATGGGAATATTTTGGTAATTGTAATCGAATGTGTAATTTCTGAAAGAATAATCTAAACTAAAGTCAGCATTAAATCTTTTTATTGAGTTTGATGTTCCAACGAGGTATTTGCCATTGTCTAGTTCTTCAAAAAGCAGAATATCACCATAGTTATCAAAATTAATAGATTTTCTTCCATTGCTTCCGAAGGAATTGTCAAACTCACCATTAGGTAAAATCCGGCAAACAAAACTAGTGTAATCATTCCCAATCAATGTTATACTGCCGTTTTGATGAACAACCATTCTTTCAAATGAATGATATCCTTCTCCAGGACTTTGACAATCATCAATTACCAATACTCCATTAGTGGCAAAATCTTCATCGAAAGTGCCATCAGGGTTAAATCTAGCCACGTAGCCAAATGGAATTTGTACATAATCCGTTTTGAACTCACCTATTGCCAATATTTTTCCGTCTTCAAGCACTTCAATTTGTTCCACCGTACTGTAAATATCTACATCTATTGAAATGGGATCAAGTTGCTCTTGAATACGAATTATGATATGCCCATCGTCAGAAAAACTACTATCTAACGTTCCATCATTTGTCACTTTTGCTACATATCCATTAATAACAACGTTGTTGTTTATTGGATGGTTTCTCATGACATTGCCACAAATAAAAATGTTATTGTTATTATCAAACTTAATATCTAAAGGAATTGGCTTGGTGGTAGGTGTAAAAATATTACCGCCTCCTTCGGAAGTAACAAAGTCGAATACTGCACTACCATAATTACTCACTGATCCGCCTGGGCTGAATGTAGAATCCAGTGAGCCATCTATATTAAATCGTGCAAGAACGGCGTAAGTATTAGGACTATAATATGTTTCTCCAGCTACTAAAAATTTTCCATCATCTTGGACATTTATCTTTCCTGCGTAAGAGCCTCCCAAATAAGAGGAGGCAACAGTTCCTCCGATAACAGGGCTAAATGTTGGATCAGTTTGCCCATTTGCAAGAAGTCTCTTAAGATGAAAATATGGATAAGCGCCTGTTGGAGCGCTCCTTACCGATGCGCTAACGTAGTGTTTACCATCAGGTATGGTTAACATACCGGCATAATAATCCTCGCCATTTCCCAGAGTATCAATAATAAATCCTTCACTTTCAAAGCTAAGATCTAGAGAACCTGGCGCTTGTCCTGATAATCTACTGATGTGTAAAAAGAATAAACATGTTAAAAATATAGAGAATGTTTTCATAGCTGGACGATGAATTTATTAAGCGTTAACAAACAAATATTTAACTATTCTACCAGTAAAAACAATCAGTAAAAACACGTAATTCCTTTAATCAATAATCTTGTTTGCATCGCAAATCGTATTAAAGCAGCTGTATTTGGGAGTTTTAACTTACTTAACATATTGGCCCGGTGTGTATCAACTGTCCTGGCAGAAATATTCAATTGAGTAGCAATTTCTTCGTTTTTATACCCTTCAGCTATCAGTTTTAAAACCATTAACTCGCGAGAAGAAATTAAGTTTTTACCAGAATCATTGCTCAGATTAGTTTCTATCTTGATTTGATTAAGCTTCTGAGGTATTAAATGGCGAAACTGTTCACTGATAAAAAATTCATTTTGATGGATATATTTAATGGCATCCATAATATCGAAGAGCCCGCTTCCTTTAAATACATAAGCATCTGCCCCTGCACTTATAGAACTGTAAATGGACTGTAGCTATGAAGACATCGATATCATGATAATTTTAGTTGCAGGTTTTATTCGCTTAATTTCAGCACATACCTCAATTCCATCAATAGCAGGCATTCTAATATCCAATAAAATAAAATCATAGTCGCTTTGAATACTTGCCTGTATCGCCTGCTTACCATCGGTAACGGTATCAATCTGATTCACGCTCAAATTGGCTTCTAGAAGTAACTTAAGTCCTTCATTAAATAAGGCATGATCATCAGCTATTAATAGATTTAAAGGCATATTCATAGGATTTGAAATTTATATTGGCACATAAATCTTGCAACAAAATCCCTTCTTTTCGCTACTTTCAATGATTGATTCCCCATAAAGATTATTAACTCGTTCTTCAATATTTAATAAGCCACTACCCCGTTTAACGTTTTGAGGATTAAAGCCTACTCCATTATCTTCATAAAATAGCATTAACTGACTCTTATGAATTGATATATCGATATGGATTGTATCTGCATTGGCATATTTTAGTGTATTATTTATTAATTCTTGCGTGATTTTATAAAGATGATATTCCAAACTAGGATTATTGAAATTTTCCAATTTGGAGTGATTTAAATAAAATTGAATCGGATTAACATTTTGAATGGAATTTACCAATTTTTTAATACTACTTAAATATCCTTCATTAACTGTTGGTGGTCCATGCATTTCATTCATCATTTCTCTTAAATAGGTAATAGTTTGCTTTACTAACAAACTGCACTTTGCAATTAAATTATCTTTATTTGTTTCTGGATCGACAATAAAATACTGCTGTAAAGTGATGTTAATCAAAGAAAGTCTTGCTCCCAAATCATCATGTAAATCCCGGGAAATATTGCTTTTTAATTCTAATAATTCATTTTGCGAAATTTGTATTTCTTGCTGCTTTAATAAAAGCTGATTTTTCGCACTTAGGTGATTAATTTCCAATAGCCGTGTTTTGTAAGTCAATCCCGAAGTAAAAGTTAAAATCTCTGCAAAAACACATAGCAATAGAGGCAAATGCGGATCGCAAGGAATCCAATAACCAGCCTTTTCAATCTGAACTAAGCTTAAATCGAAAATAGAACCAATAACCAAAAATGAGGCGGCTACCATCGCATATCTCTCTAGTGTACCACTCTTTTTTAAGAAACTTTTAATTATCAAAACAGATGCGATAACTGTCAAGATTGAGGCAAATGAAAATACCATCTCCCAATAGCTTTGAGGTAAAATATTGACTATAAATAGTATCGATACCAATTGATAAATAAGCAATCCGAACTCTACTCTTTTTACCAGCTTGTTAAGTTTAGGTCTCCTCTCTGCCAGATTAAATTTGGAGAACAAT
>JBBEBC010000042.1:0-6318 GCA_040882555.1 Bacteroidia bacterium | reverse complement strand
CCGGACGGGACTCGAACCCGCGACCTCCGCCGTGACAGGGCGGCATTCTAACCAACTGAACTACCGATCCATGGTAGTCTTGAAAAACTGATAAAAGAAAATATGTTTCTTCTAAACAGGATGGCAAAAGTAGATGATTTTTTGTTTCGCACAACAATGTTTAGATAATTTTTCAGTCTTCAGTAGGTAATAGCTGAAAACCAATGAATTTCATTTTTTATGGGTTGTGCATAAGTTTAGGATTATTAGAAATTCTTAACATCATTCCTCGCTTGTTGATTTTTATTTTTGTAACTATAAATAGTTAGACATGCAGCAGTATCATCAGCTACTTCAGCACATTCTTGATAATGGTGTTTTAAAAGAAGACAGAACAGGGACTGGAACGTTAAGTTGCTTTGGGTATCAAATGCGATTTGATTTGTCTGATGGCTTTCCTCTGGTTACTACCAAGAAAGTGCACCTAAGATCAATTATTCATGAATTGTTATGGTTTTTAAAAGGTGATACAAACATTGGCTATCTAAAGGAAAATGGAGTAAGTATATGGGATGAATGGGCTGATGAAAATGGCGAATTGGGTCCTGTTTACGGTCATCAATGGAGATCTTGGCCAAAACCAGAAGGAGGAACAATTGATCAGATTAGCAACCTCATCAAAATGATAAAAGCTAATCCAAATTCAAGAAGACTTATTGTCAGTGCTTGGAATGTATCAGAAGTAGATAAGATGGCTTTACCACCTTGTCATAGCTTATTTCAATTCTATGTTGCAAATAATAAATTAAGTTGCCAGCTGTATCAAAGAAGTGCTGACACATTTCTAGGAGTGCCCTTTAATATTGCATCTTATGCACTTCTAACCATGATGGTAGCTCAAGTTTGTGATTTAGAACTAGGCGATTTCGTGCATACCTTTGGAGATCTTCATATTTATTCAAATCACATGGATCAGGTAAATACGCAATTAAGTAGGGAACCCTTAAGCCTTCCTTCGATGCGAATAAATCCAGAAGTAAAAGACATTTTTAAATTTAAGTTTGAGGACTTCAGCCTGGAGAACTACCATCCTCATCCGGCAATAAAAGCTAAAGTAGCCGTATGATTTCACTTATAGTAGCAACAGGAAAAAACTTAGCAATAGGAAAAGACAATCAATTGCTTTGGCATTTGCCAGCGGATCTGAGCTATTTTAAGAATCTTACCGTTGGAAAACCTATAATTATGGGTAGGAAAACTTATGAGAGTATTGGAAGACCTTTACCCAACAGAAGAAATATTATTGTTAGTAGAAATAAAGAATTGGAAATTGAGGGTTGTGATGTTTACACCTCAATTGATGAAGCATTTGCATCTTGTGCAAACGAAGCTGAAATCATGGTTATTGGTGGAGAAGAAATTTATAATCAATCCATCGCAAAGGCTCAAAGAATCTATAGAACTTTAGTTGAAAGTTCTCCCGAAGCCGATAAGTTTTTCCCTGAAATAGAACAAGAAATCTGGCATCAGCAATTGTCTTTGAGGCACCCAGCGGATGAGAAGAATGAATTTACAATGACTTTTGAAATGTGGGAAAGAAAAATCCCACTTTAAAAAATATCAAACTTATGCCCTTTCGCCTTCATCTCTTGGTAAAGAGAATTGTTGAGGCGATATAACATCGGAGCTTTGCCACTTTCATCCCAAGGAGATAAAAAATCGCCAGTTTCTTCAATCACGGATTGAGAAATAATCTTTCTTCTAAAATTCCTTTTATCCAATGAGTGCCCCAAAGAAGCCTCATACAATTCTTGTACTTGCTTTAATGTAAACTTCTCTGGAAGAAGCTCAAAGCCTGCAAGTTGAGTACTCATTTTGGCAAGTAATCGCCTGTTGGCAGCTTGTACAATTTCATTATGATCAAATGCGAGGTTAGGCAAAGATTTAAAATCCATCCAAACAACTTCTGATTCCTCTTCTCCGACTTTTAAATTGCAATCAAGTATGTTTATAAAACTGTAGTATCCAATACTAATTACTCTTCCTAAAGGATGTCGCGACGTGTCGGCAAAAGCTCTAATCTGCTTTTTATAAAACTTATCAGTTCCAGAAACTTGTTTAATGATTGAATCTACTCTCTTCTCAATGGAATCGTTTGGATAAACCATTCCGGCCGGCAGGGCGTAATAATCCTTGTATGGCTCACGATTTCTCTTCACTAATAGTACTTTCATACTCTTCCCTTCAAGTCCAAAAATTACACAAGTAACTGAGAACGCTGATCGGAAGTAATAATTCAAATCTTCAGTGGGGGACATTGATGAATTATTCATTGCTAACTATAACGCTAAAATGTTATCATTTATACAAAGATATAGCAATTTCACACGTCACTTCAATAAATAATTGATAATTTATCAATCATAATGTGAATCGACCAAAAGAATCTCTGGATTGTCAAAGACTAAAATTCGCTTTAAAAATCTTTACTGCAATTGCCAATAGTATTACGCCAAAAAACTTTCGAATAACGAATAATCCACTCTTGCCCAATTTTCTTTCGATAAGCTTTAGCGATTTCAAAACCAGATATACAGCTAATAAATTTATTAAAATGCCGATTAAGATATTATACACTTCATAATTAGCTCTTAAAGACATAACTGTTGTGAGGGTTCCAGAGCCAGCAATAATTGGAAAGGCAATAGGTATTATTGAACCTGAAGTTACTTCTGGGTCAGGTCTGAATAGTTCTATTCCCAAAACCATCTCCAAGCCCATGATAAAAATCACTATGGAACCTGCCACAGCGAAAGAGGAAATATCTACACCGAGCGCTCCCAGAAGATCTGCTCCAAATACTAGAAATAAAATCATCAGCACACCTGAGGCAAGAGTGGCTTTTCCTGATTCTATCTCCCCTATTCTACTTTTCATGCTAAGGAGCACAGGAACAGCTCCAACAATATCAATTATTGCAAATAAGGTTAATGTTACCGTGAGAATTTCATCAAAGCTGAGCAGCATAAATTGAATTTTGCCGCAAAGCTATCATTAAGGCTAGGATATATCTAAATCGGAGAATCTTTTCTTACCACGAAAGAAATAGTCGCCAACGACGGAACCCATGTAAACTCCTGTTGTATTTCTAATTCCTTCTGTCTTTTTCAATTGCCTTCTTTTCTGACGGATGGAAGGAAGGAGTCGATAAAAATGAAGATGTGCTCTTAAGATGGCATAAAAGTGATTGAATCCATTGGTAAAGAGGAATTTGAATGCAGCGATTCCGTCAAGAATCATCCTAAGGAATAGGCTTCTAAAGAGATATTTATCTTCAATATTTTTATAAATAAGCTCTAAGTTATTCCTGAAATTCAGATAAGTCTTTTTCCAATTAGATTTTGAGAGAGTGCCACCTCCGATATGAAATACAACTGATTGCGGTTGAACCATAATTTTATAACCCCGATTTTTCATCCTCCAACACAAATCAATTTCCTCCATGTGGGCAAAAAAACTGTCATCAAAACCATCGCAAGCATGAAAAACACTTGAACGAATAAACATGCAGGCACCTGAGGCCCAGAAAACTTCCTTGGCATCATCGTACTGACCGTTATCTTTCTCTGTTTCCTCGAAAATCCTCCCCCGACAAAAAGGGTAGCCTAATCTATCCAAATATCCCCCTGAAGCTCCTGCATATTCAAATTGATCTCTGTGCTTAAAAGCCCGTATTTTGGGCTGGATAGCAGCAATTTGAGAATCCGAATCGAACAGTTTTTCTATGGGTTCAATCCAATTTTCTGTGACTTCGATGTCAGAGTTTAAAAGGACGTAAAATTCAGAGTCGACCTGACGAAGTGCCTCATTGTATCCTCCAGCGTACCCGTTATTCTTTGGATTAGCTATAATTTCAATTTCAGGATGATTTTCAACTAACCAAGCCACCGACCCATCGGATGAATTGTTATCAGCCACAATTATCCTTGCTCCAGAAGAGTGTAAAATTACTTTTGGCAGAAACTGTTCAAGCAAGTGCTTGCCATTCCAATTAAGTATAACAATAGCAGTTCTCATTATGGACGTTGATGTTTCCATCTTTTATGAGACCAAAGCCAATTAGGAGGATATTTCATTATTTGTTTTTCAAGCGCTTTCACATGAAGTTCGGTTATTTCACCTGGTTCACTTTCAGCAGGATGATTGTGCAATATCTCAATTTCTATTGAGTAATATCCCCGTCTTTCTCTTTGCATATTAAAAAAAACAAGAGGACTGTTCTTCGCTCTAGCAATTCTTTCTGGTCCTGTAAAACATGGTGTATCTTGATTTAGAAACTTAGTCCAATATGCATGGCGGGGATCTGGTGCCTGATCTGCAACTAACAAAACGGCTGTTGGTTCTTTTGATTGCATTACAAAACGATACGTATTACTCATGTTGACTAAATCAGTTCCCAAGGTTTCTCTTACGTTCCTCATCACTTTGTCCATCACAACACTACTGAGAGGTTTATATGTTACCATGCTCTTCATTTCAAGCACACCAGCCATACAAACTCCCAACCATTCCCAATTATTATAATGTCCCGCCACTGCAATAAATCCTTCATTTCTTTGCTTAAGTTCCTGAAGGACTTCTGGGTTCTTAATTGAGACTCTTTTCTTTAATAGTTTCTTATTTAAAGCCAAAAGCTTGAATGACTCAACAAGTATATCGGAAAAGTTTTTATAAAATGATTTCCTCAGATTATCATACTCTTTATCTGATTTCCCAGGAAAGGCATTTTTTAAATTGAGGTCAATTACCCCTTTGCGATATTTTACGACATCTGCAGTTAACCATGCCAAAAAATCAGAGAATTTATATAGAAAACTCAATGGTAATTGGGCAATAACGAAGCCACCACCTCTAATTAGGTAATAGAAAAAAATCACCGTGGTGTGTCGAAGTTTTGTTGGATTTGCGAACCAAAATGGGACTTTACTCTGTCCTGATCAATGTCATTTGTTTGGGTATCTCTTTTCAAAATGAGAAACTGCCATTGGTCATTCATAATTTCTCCTAGTGCATCAGAGTGTATAAGTGCATAGTCATTGGTAACAAGATCGGGGTTATAAAACACAAAACGTCTATTGCTTTGGTTATTAATCTTATAGTATTGCCAGATTTCGTAAGGATATGCCGAAGGTTCGTATGGACTAATTGTTCTATTGTCGGGCGGACCGTATTGAAGGTAAACCCTTCCCCTGTCGGTATTGTAGCCTCTTTTGATGGATGACGAGAATTCACTTTGGACCTTAACTACCTCAGTACGATATCTTTCCCATGATTCCTGAGGATTAGAAGGAGCTCTATTAAGCCAAAAAGAAAGGAAATACTGCTTCATAAGTTGGAAGTCGGCATCCTTAAGAACATTGGTTGCGTATTGCTTTTCTCTTTCTGAGGCAATTGGTCGAAGTGCCTTAATATGTTCTGCAAGACTATCAGGATTCTTGTAACCTTGCGTGAATGTTCCTTCAAGAGCAAGCAAATCAATGTTATCTAAATTTACAGCAAGACCAGGGTTGGCTCTAATAAACTCTTGTGATTTTGTAGCAAGTAAGTTGTTTTCACGATCTCTTGCTTCAATTACTAGACGATAAGCTCCATTAGGAAGTTCTGAAATATCTATTTCCTTCATAAACACATTCACTACAGCCGCATTCGCCTTCTCAAAGCCTGTGAATTGAGCAATTGTTCTAGATGAATTTAATTCTTCAATATGAAATTTAATGAGGTACTTCTCTCCTACTCCGAGTTTAGCAAGAGAATTATAAGACTCGTTGTAAAAGATGAGTTTATTTTCATCGCTACCAAAAAACTCGCTAATGTGCGGAATGAGATCATAACCTCCTTTAGATAGCGGCCCGGGCTTGATGGTTTTGGTATATGATTCGACAAGTTGAATAGAAGAAAGACTTACAGAATCAGCAGGTATTTGTATTTCAAGTTCTGAAGTAGCCTGAACCCCTTGCACTGATCCATTCACATCTCTGACTTGCAGGTCTAAGTCATAATTGCCTGGTAAAAGAGAAATTCTTTGCTGATCAATGAAGTTAAAACCAACATTTATTGAATCATCAGCTTCCTGACTTAGCAAAATGTATTTATCCGCGTATTTAATAGATTCATTCAATGAAGCTGTAAGTGTGACCTCAACTTTTCCTTGATACTTTCCATTTCCATTTTTATGAAATTTAACACTTGAACCTCTTACTAACAGGTAGGTTTCAACATAGAGTATTTTTCCTCCCATGAGAAATACGCCATGAGAGAAAAGAGCTTGCACTTGCTGAG
>JBBEBC010000041.1:0-37879 GCA_040882555.1 Bacteroidia bacterium | reverse complement strand
TTCGGCACCGAGCACCTAATCGAATTTATGGAAGAGAATTCAGAATTAAAGTCTGAAGCTTTTAACAAAAAACTAATTGAATACTTTATCAATTTCAAAGGCAATCAACCTTACATTGATGATATAGCACTTCTTACTTGTCGCTTTCACTAGTCTGAATCACCTCATTCGTCATTTTATCTATTGTTGATGAATGATATAGATCCAAGGCGACTATGATGGCAATCATGGACCAAAAAGGAGCTGATGCCTTATCTTGGTCTAGGAAATTATTTAAGAAACTGTGCAAAAAGTAGGTGAATAATCCAATGAGAGTTCCAATGGCCAAGAATCTGATCTCCTGCGACTTAGCATTTTTGTAAACTCTATTTCCTGTTACAATGGTAAGGATTACAATAACGATATAATTCAATGCGCCAATCAACCCTGATTCAGCCAGAGGACCAAGTATTTCACTATGCGCATTTCCAAGAGTTCCGGCATTTGTGCTTACATAAGTTAATTCATACGACCTTTGAAAAGGAGCATATTTAAAACGGTAAGTCCCTGGTCCGAAACCTAATATGGGTTTATCCTCAAACATCCGTAAAGCTGCGCTCCATCTATTAATTCGTTCAAGGTTAGATGCGTCATTTTTAATATTAGAAACAGACTGAAGGTGCTCTCTTAAATCTTTCGAAGAGCTTTGCTTATTCTGAGCAACTTTCAGCATGATGTCACCTCGGTAGTATCCTAATACAGAAATAGCAATAAGAAAGCCTGCAAAAACTATTTTCCAGTGCACCCTAAAAAGGTAAATTAAATAGATGCCGTAAGCTCCCACAACGCTTAACCAAGCAGCGCGTGTATAAGAAACTATAATCCCAATAAATATAATTCCAAAGAAAATTAAAGAGGTAAATCTCGCCTTCGGCGGATAGGATTTATCGAATGCAAATACAAACATCAACGGAAGCATCATCGCTATCACTGCCCCGTAAATTGTATGATCTTTAAAGAATGGCTGCATTACCCAATAAAGAGCATTCTTATCGATGTTATAATTAAAGAATTGAACGATCGAATAGATAATAACCATGCTCAATGGCACAGTAAAAAGCCATATCCAAAAACGAATGTTTTCTTTCTTTTTGAAAATCTGAGCAGCAACAAAATAAAAGGCAACAACAAACCAAAGTCTAGCAATAGTATATTTCAAAGAAACCATTGGCATTGTGCTAGTTAAGGATGTCAATGTCATCCAGCCAAGCTGAAACAATATGGCAAGTGTAACCGGATGTTTGGTGATTCTTCTGTCAAATCCTCCTTCAAAAATTAATTTGAAAAAGAAGACAAGCATAACACCGAACAAAAGTGGCTCTGTAGGTAAGGTTAACGCTGCAAATTCACTAAACTCGACAGTTAGTGAAAATGGGGTGAAAAAGAGAATAAAATAAACCAGCTTGTCAAGTGAGATTAAAGCTGAGAATAGAATAATTACCGCAACAGGAAGTATAGGTAACAGATAAAATTCATGGGTGAGTAAATATGAATTTAAACTGATAAAAGCTGCAACTATCCCAATAAACCAAAGATTTGCAGAACCAACCCTATTCAGAAGCTTATTCAAATCTCGATCTTATTCTTTGAATGTTCTCTATAATAATCACAGTAACTACTGCCAGTAAAAAGGTCGCAACCGTAGATACTAATACAATCAGCCATCTTACAGGGTAAGATTTCTTCTCTGCGGCTTTAGCTAAGTTTACTACGAACTTGTGAGGAATTTTTTCTGTGGCATCAACTCTTGATTCTTCATATTTCGTCTTTAGCCGACTTAATGCCTCACGATCGTGCTCCATATCTTGGGTTATGGAAGTATAAATTCCTCCATATTGAGCAAGAATAGCCAGCTTTTCATCTATGGTGCCTACAACAGAAGAGTTACTTGCAAGCAATGCTTTACCATAAGCTTCACTTAATCTTTCAACTTGAGAATCATAATCAAGCACTCCAAGTAATCTCAATTTATTTAATGTGTCCTCCCGAGCCCCAAGGTATTTGTTAAAATCAAGATATTCTTTTTGAACAATCGCCAAAGCTTGCAAAGCTCGCTCATGCTGCATTCTGGTTTTAACAGTGTCTAAAAGCGAAGATATTTCATTTGCAATTTCAGCCGCCAATTGAGGATTCTCATCCATCACATCAATTCTAACTGAAAGGTATTCTGTCCTGTTGAATGAAATGTTTTCTTCAAACATCTTATTCAATTCTGTTTGAGGATACTTACCGGTTGTATCGATTCGGTAATGACTCATTAGATCATATTTATCAATGATCCTTTCCCTTATTTCATCAGAATTTAGAATCTGGAGCATCTGCTCAACTTGCTCTTCTTCACCAAATTGGAGAATATTTTCCTTCTCAAAAGAGTTCTCACTAAGAAGTGACTTAGAAATAGAACTATTCGTTGTTGGAAACATAATCACCGAAGATTTAAATCTCGGTGGAATAAAATACTCAGAGGAAAAAATGACCGAAGCAATTATTGCCACTAGAGTAGCGATAATTATGGGTGTTTTCTTTTTCCAAAGGAAGATGACAAGATTTGTCGAATCAAATAAACTGCCAGTTGAACTTTGTTCCATTCTTATTTTATGAGATGCAATGCTATTTTTGAAGTTTGCTAAAGTACCACTTTAGACAATTAATTTATTTACCCGTATTTGAGGATTCTGAACATAGATTTGATGTGCAAAAGGCCGATAAGAAAAGCTAATCCCACAGAAGCTAAACCCATTACTACCAGACCAATCATCCAGTTACTGAATAGAATCTTGCTGAGCCAAGCAAACATCAAAACACCAGGAACAAAAATGAGCAATTGCAATATGAGTCTCCTATTTACTTTGAATTTAAACAGTCTTTGAACTAAATAAATTTGCAAAATAGCTGTCCCAAATTGCGTAATCAAACTTGAAAGTGCTGCGCCTTGAGCCTGAAACTTAGGAATCAAAAATAAATTAAGACCCAAATTGAAAACCATACCTGAAGCAGCCATTATATTGAGCTGCATCAAATTTCCGTTCGCTGTTAACAAAGTGCCAAAAATATAGGTCAAAGAAATAGCTACAAAGCAGCACATAAGTATTGAAAATACAGCCGATGATTCCTCAACATGCTCTACATAAAGCAAGTTCATCACATCATAACTATAAAAAATACAAGCAGTGGTAATAATTATTGCAGGAGTAATAAGAATTGTAAATGCAAGTTTCACCAGATCTTCAACAGATTCTTTAAATCTTAACATACGAGAGAACATGGGTAAAAGCAGTCCTGCAAAAAGAAAGGATATCATATTGGATGCATCCAATAATCGATAAGCCGATGCATAAATTCCACTCTCTGTTGCTCCGTCAGGTAGCAATCTCTCTAGCATAACCGTATCAGCCCTATTGTAAAATGTCATCAATAAGACAAGAATAGCAAATGGAAAACTCTTCTTCAAAATCAAAAAGAAGAAAGGTCTGTTCCATTTCAAACGCTTGAACTTTGCCTTCTGCATCACAATTAGAAAAGTAATTCCTGTTGTTAGCAGATATGAAAACGTTTGCGTGTAGATAAACCATTCAATCTGAAAAGGACCTTCTATCAAATTACCCCACAGTAAAATGCTGCAGAAAATTATCATTAAACTCCTGTCGAGCACCGAAATAATACTGTCGGTTTTGAAAAGATGAAGTCCCGCCAGATTTGATCTCAAATACATGATCATAAATGCAAGAAACTGGTTTATACCCATCACAGCAAGTAATCCAAGCTGGTATGAATCATAACCAATCAGGAAACCAGATATCATCATCACCACCATAAACATCACTCCAAGCATTAGCTTTAGGACTATGATACTTGAGAAGTGCTTTGTTATTAAATGGTTGTTTTGAGCAATATTCTTATTGTTGAAATTGGTAATCCCAAAATCAAGGAGAATATTAAGCAGGAAGGAAAAATTGAAAATGGCGAAATAAAGTCCATACGCTTCCGTACCTACCTCTTGCTGAACAGCCCTATCGATTCCAAGAATCCAAAAGGGCTTGATAAGCAGATTTAAAGTGAGTAATAAAGCAAGGTTCTGAATGAACTTTTTTTGCATCTGATTTCTGCTTTCTATCTCAATCGATCAACTGAGCGGATAAGGTTTTCATCTTTTCTAATAGCACGGCTGCCGAGAAATAAAAAAATTACAGCCACAAATGGTAATGATAAACCCCAGGAATAGCTCCCTTCTCCAGTATAACCTTCAATCAGTTTAATATTTTCGTTTATAACTGCTGCTAGCAGGATGACAAAAGCAGTAAAGGAAAGCATAGCAGAAGAGGAAATTCTTAATTGAAGTTTTCGGCTCTTGAAGAGGAAAACTGCAACGATAGGCATGAATGCTAAAAGCATATTCACAGCAAAAATTGCTGGCTGTGGATTAATTACTTCTTCCTTTCCTTCAATTGATTGCAGCAAACCACCAACAAATACAGTGAATTTTTTACCGCCAGCTTCAGTTGAATAAAGTGGCGAAGCGGTTAGAATTCCCATGCTTAATGAAGCCATGAAAAAATACAGGCTTTGGACTCGCTGGATCATATTCTTAATTTTAAAGGATTGCAAAAATAGACAAGCTTGCAAGTTTTCCTTAGAAAAAATGAATAGATATGCTGTAGAAAATAAAATGTTGTATTATTGCAACTGATTTATTCATAAGAATATTAAGAATAAATTCCGAGTGAGTCCGATATTTCTAAGACATCAACTCATTCAACCCCCTCAATAATAATTCAACTGTATCCACATAACATTAAGGATATTCCCATGTACGACATTTTGGAGCTAAATGCCAAACTTGTTGGTGATTTAAGAGAAATTGCCGGCAAACTCGGGGTTTCTAAAGTAGAATCCTTCAAGAAGCAAGAATTGGTATATCGCATTCTGGATGAACAGGCACTTAAACCAAACGAAGCCGCAAGATTGAAAAAGCAAGAAATATCAAGTTCAGAAAAGCCTTCATCGAAAGAGGCAGGAAGCGAGAAAAAAATTGAAAATATTCGCTTGGGTATTAGTCCCGAAGAAGTCCGAAAAATGGCATCAAAAGCTATGAGAGGAGAAGAAGAATCTAAAGAAATTCCACAAAAGCCAGTTGCTAAAACACCTAAGCCTAAAGGAAGACCTCGTAAGGAAAAAAGCGAAGATGCAAGCCCTCAAATGAAGGCAGCAGCTCCCTCTCCTATCGTGAAAACAAAGTCTACAGATTTGGACTCTAAAGCTTCAGAGCCTGAAAAGCAAGCTGAAACTCGAAAAGAGATTAAACCTATCGACGCACAAATTGAACGCCGTGCGAAACGAGGAAGAACTCCTTTCGATAAAAGAAGAGATCAAAACCACGTAACTGAAGAGAAACCTGCTGAGGAAAAACAGGATAATTCAAATCAAAGCTCTCAGCAAAATCAAAATCAAGGCTCTCAGCAGAATCAAAATCAGAATCAAAGCTCAAATCGTCCTATTCAGCAAAATCCAAACTGGAAAGACAATTCAAATAGACAAAATAACCCACGCCATCAACCGCAGGGTAATCAACAACAAAATAGTTCACAACAGAACAGTTCTCAGCAAAGCAATCAACAACAAAATAGCTCGCAACAGAACAACCCTCAGCAAGGCAATCAACAACAAAATAGTTCGCAACAGAATAACCCTCAGCAAGGTAATCAACAGCAGGGTAATCAACACCAAACCAGCAGGAATAACCCAAATCAACAGTCAGATCAAAATAATGACCTTCTAAATTCTCCTGATTTATTCGTAGAAACTGAAGGTGTTTTGGAATTAATGCCTGATGGATATGGTTTCCTTAGATCTTCAGACTTTAACTATTTATCGTCTCCAGATGATGTTTACGTTTCTCAGTCTCAGATTAAACTGCATGGTTTAAAAACAGGTGATACAGTCGATGGCTTTGTTAGAGCTCCAAAAGAAGGGGAGAAGTATTTTCCTCTAACAAAAATTGAGAAAATTAATGGTCGTGATCCAGCCTACGTGAGAGATCGTGTTCCTTTCGATTTCCTCACACCTATGTTTCCTGATCAAAAATTAAATATCAGCGGTCACAAGGATGGAACTCTTTCTACTCGTGTGATGGACTTATTCACACCAATTGGTAAAGGTCAACGTGGACTAATTGTAGCCCAGCCAAAAACAGGTAAGACGGTTCTACTCAAGGAAGTTGCTAATGCTATTGCGGCTAATCACCCTGAAGTCTATCTAATTATTCTGCTTATTGACGAACGTCCGGAAGAGGTAACAGATATGGCAAGAAGCGTCCGCGCTGAGGTGGTTTCTTCTACATTCGATGAGCCCGCCGATCGCCATGTGAAAATTGCCAACATAGTTCTCGAAAAAGCTAAAAGAATGGTCGAGTGTGGCCACGATGTGGTTATTCTTCTTGATTCAATTACTCGTCTAGCACGAGCTTATAATACAGTTCAACCTGCTTCAGGTAAAGTGCTTTCGGGTGGTGTTGATGCAAATGCACTTCATAAGCCTAAGCGTTTCTTCGGAGCCGCTCGTAAAATTGAAAAAGGTGGTTCTCTAACTATCCTTGCTACCGCTCTTATCGACACAGGGTCTAAAATGGATGAGGTGATCTTTGAAGAATTCAAAGGAACAGGCAATATGGAACTCCAGCTAGATAGAAAGCTTGCAAACAAGCGCGTATTCCCTGCTATTGATCTTATTGCATCTTCAACAAGAAGAGATGATTTACTTGTCGACAAGGAAACCATGCAGCGTATGTGGATTCTTAGAAATCACTTGAGTGATATGAATACAATCGAAGCAATGGAATTCATTAGAAAACAAATGGCAGGCACTCGAAATAATGACGAGTTCCTCATCTCAATGAATAGTTAATTTGAAGCCTGAATCAAAATTTCCTCTGCTTGTCTTTGCCGTTGCTGTAATCTGGAAAACTGGATTATTACTAACAGGGCTTAATGATTCATTCTTAGGAAAGTATCCACTTCTTCTGGTTTTCGGTCTATTGCTTATCGGCATGTTTAGAGCGGTTGATGCCAGGAGAAAAATAGATTATCCCAACGGTATAACTAGCATGCCAGTATTCAAAATAGCTATGTCAGTTGCTACTTTGTTTACTCTAATGTATTCGGTGTTTATCTACTTCTATATCACTGCGATAGATTTAGACTTCCGAAGCAATTTTATTGCAAAACGAGTGGATGAGCTTAAAGCATCAGATACCCCACAAGTTGATATTGACGCTTGGATAAAAGGTGCCGAAGATTTCCCTTTTGCCATGACTTGGGTGCTTTTCACCTTTGTTGGATTAATGCTTATTTCTGTTTTTTATGCTATGGCTATTGCCCGCATGATGGCTAGAAAGCATCCTTTAATTCAGCAATCAGTTCAACTTAAGTAATTCAGGAAGCTCCTCGTATTTGAGTCCATCAAAATTTCCCGAACTCATCATCAATAAAACCGAGTTATTTAAGTCTAGGCTTTTTAACTTTTGAATCACCTCTTCTGAATTATTATACACTTGAAGTGATACATTGTCAAAGGCTTTCTTGACTTGATCTTTCGTGATTTCTGCAAGCTTCTTGTGTTCCACTGTATGTGGGTTATAATATACTATCGCCTCATCGGCGGATGACATTGATCCTTTATACTCTTCAAGGAATTCGGCATTTAAACTGCTGAAAGTGTGAAGTTCCATACACGCTACCAATCGCTTATCCGGGAATTGAGATTTTGCAGCTTCAGTAGTTGCCTTTAATTTTGAAGGTGAATGAGCAAAGTCCTTAAAAATATGTGTGCCATTTCCTTTAAAGATGAGCTCTAAACGGCGAGCCGCACCTTCAAATTCTGATATAGAACGGTAGAACTCCTCATCTTTTAGACCTGCTTCCTCGCAAACTAATTTCGCAGCCATCAGATTTTGGAGATTATGTTTTCCAAATATCTTCAAAGCAACTTCTCCCTCATTTGTCTTCAAATAAGTAACTCCATCTCGAATTTCTGAAGCATGCTCAGCATATGGAACAAAACGTAAGTCGGTTCTGTCGCTCTCCTCGACCATCTTTCTTAACTCGTCGTCACCTTCGAAATAAAAAAGAACTCCATCCTTTTCGATAAGACTGATAAATATTCTGAATTGATCGAGATAGTTCTCAAAGGTTGGGAAAACGTTTATGTGATCCCAGGCAATTCCACTCAATACTGCTATATGTGGGTGATATAAATGAAATTTAGGTACTCTTTCAATCGGAGAAGCAAGGTATTCATCTCCTTCTAACAATATAAAAGGAGCCTCAGCAGTGATTTTCACCATGGTATCATACCCTTTTAGTTGAGCACCTACGAGATAATCTGTATCTATTTCATTATTCCCCAAGGCATGAAGAATCATGGCAGTAATACTCGTTTTTCCATGGCTTCCACCAATAACTATTCTCTGTTTTCTTTTGCTCTGCTCATAAATGTAGCCTGGATAGGAGTATATCTTTAACCCTAGCTTTTGCGCTTTTATAAGTTCCGGATTGTCAACTCTTGCATGCATTCCTAGAATAACAGCATCTAACTCTTCACTTATTTTTTCCTCAAACCATCCCGCTTCTTGCGGTAAAATGCCCACTTTTTCTAGTCTGCCTCTCGAAGGTTCTACAATCTCATCGTCCGACCCACTTACCTTTAAACCTTTCTTATGCATGGCTAAAGCCAAATTGTGCATCGCACTTCCTCCAATTGCAATAAAGTGAACCTTCATACTTATTATTTGCAATAAAAGTAAATCCTATTCTACCTCCTTAAAGGCACATTTCTGGAAATTGTGAACACCTATGTGTGATGTTCATGGTATATTGTCATCCAAACTCAAGAAAGCAATTTAACATGAATATTTATCCTATAAACGCAGGTCATTTTAAACTCGACGGAGGCGCAATGTTCGGGGTAGTTCCCAAATCTCTTTGGAACAGATCTTATCCATCAGATGAGAATAATATGTGTTCTTGGGCTATGCGCTGCTTGCTTGTTGAAGATGGAAACCGATTGGTTCTTATAGATACAGGCATGGGAAATAAGCAAAATGAGAAGTTTTTCTCTTATTACTTTCTTCATGGCGATGATAGCCTTGATTCAAATCTAAAGAATTACGGTTTTCACCGGGATGATATAACAGATGTCTTCCTAACTCATCTTCATTTTGACCATTGCGGAGGCGCTATCGAGAGAAATTCAAACGATAAGTTAGTTCCCGCCTTCAAGAATGCAAAGTTTTGGAGTGATAAAAATCACTGGGATTGGGCCGTCAATCCTAATCCTCGAGAGAAAGCTTCCTTTCTGAAAGAAAATATTTTACCAATTCAGGAATCAGGTCAGCTCAATTTTCTTGAAGCAAACGAATTATTTAATGGTTTTGAAGTAGAAAGAGTAAATGGCCACACTGAATCTATGATGCTTCCTATAATTAATTACAAAGGAAGGAAACTCATGTACATGGCAGATCTTCTGCCTTCGCCGGTTCACGTGCCTACTGCGTGGGTAATGGCTTACGATACTCGGCCTCTAATAACAATGGAAGAAAAAAATATAGTTCTGAGAAAATGCGTAGATGAAAACAGAGTGCTTTTCTTTGAACATGATGCTCAAACTGAATGCGCAGAACTTGAAGAAACAGAAAAAGGCATCAGAGTGAAACGAACATTTGCCTTATCAGAACTTTAGCTAGAAAAAAAACCTCCTTTTTTCTTTTCTATTCCCACCCAGAGGCCTTTTTCATCAAGCTTAACTGGATAAACCTCCATGTTGTTTTCTTGCATGCGTGATTCTCTACCAGTCCTCATATCCCATTCATAACGGTGAAAGGGACAGATAATATTTCCTTTTTCACAAAAGCCTCCTTTGTTCAATGGCAAACCCTGATGTGGGCATTTACTATTTGTGACAAAGTAACCTGTATCATGTCTTGCAATACATAATTCCTTGCTGTCAACTTCAATGGCAACCACCTTATTCAAAGGCAAATTTTCAATCGCTTTTTCTTCAGAACTAAATAGTAAAAACCAGTAGATTTCCTTCTTTCTAAAAAACATATCAAGGTACAATAACAGATATTGCCTGAGCAAATATCTCAATTTCTATTGGTGATTTACCTTTCGATTCTCCATCAACTTGAACATGGAAGTCGGGCTCACTTCTGATGCTAATCTTTTTGCAATTCGAGTGTTTTACTTCTGGAAGCATAATATACTTTCCGCTAAATAAGGAAGAAAGATTTCGAATAATTTTAAGTTTAGAGAGTTTTTCAACCATCACAATACTCAATAACCCATCCTGAGGATCGGCCTCAGGCACGAGTTTCATATTATTACCTGCATATCTGCAAACTCCTGCAAGTACCGTAAATCCTGTAAAGGAGAAGTTTTCCGAATCAGCTTCAACATGGAAGGCCGGTTCTTTAAAATGAATCAGTGATTTTATTAGCTCTAGCAAATAAACATGCAATCCAGTATTGCCCTTTTCTTTCTGAAGGTTAGCTGCAAAGGCTACTTGTGCATCAAAGCCGCTTCCAGCTACATTAATAAACCACAATGGTTTCGAATCTTGTTTTGACAGAAAATTGATTTTCCCAATATCGTGAAGCTCTGTTTTTTCTGCCACCAAGAGGTGGATGCATTCGTCTATCTTTTTTGGAAGTTTCCACGTTCTTCTCCAGTCGTTTCCAGTTCCAACGGGCAATTGCGATAAAACTACTTCTTTGGGATTTACGAACTGCTGATTCATTATGCCATTCACCACTTCATTTAGGGTTCCATCACCACCTGCAATAAGAAATTTGCGATATCCTTCCTCAATAGCGCGAGTCGTTATTTCTTCTCCTTCTGCGGCGCGACTTGTTACACATGTGAAATACGACAAGCCCGACTTTTCTAGAGCATTTTCAATTTCTTCCTTCTTCTTTATGGCTTTCCCGGCTCCAGCCGCTGGATTAATAAGCAAAAACCAGGTTGTTTTTTTGTCCATATTTGGGAGAGGAAAGTAACAAAAAAAGGCGGTAGCCCGAAGGTAACCGCCTTAACCATAAACCAAACTCAACTATTACTGCAATTCAATTTTTCTGCTTTGTTTTTGCTCGTCAGCCTTCTTAGGAAGGTCGATATGCAAAATACCGTTTTCAAATTTCGCTTCAATTTTTTCTTGATCTACGTTCTCTGGAAGCGTAAAACTTCTTTTAAAACTTTGATAGCTAAATTCTTTACGGCTAAATTTTTTATCTGATGCTTCTTTCTTTTCTTCGTTTTCTCCTTTAATTGTGAGGGTATTTTCATCAATAGCTATATCAATCGCCTCTTTTCCAAAACCAGGAACTGATAGCTCAAGATGAAACTTATGAGCGCTTTCTGAAATATTTACCGAAGGCTGATTTGCTCTTTCTGGAAATTGTCTAAAAGAATAATCAGAATCTAATAAATCCTGAAATAAGTTTGAGATTGTCGGCACAGCCGGACGTCTTGTTGGGTGATTAAATTTTACGAGTGTCATAGTGTTAAATATTTTTACTCTCCTTTTCAAGTCACGTTCCAATCAAATATATCGGACATAATGGCGCTTTTGGCTGAATTGAAATGACATAATGGCGCAAGCAGGGTTGTTTGTTCGACATTTTTGTCAAAAGAAGAGATGGAAAGGTTGATTTCTGACAAAAAGAAATTAAATCAATGCACGAATGCAATAGGAATAAGAATTGATATGATATTTGCTCAATTAATTATAACAATATAGATGAGCGGAATTTTTTTAATCATGATCCTAGTGATGGGAGCATCCTGGTACGTGAGTTATCGTTTGAAAAGTAAATTCAGGGAATATTCAGAAGTTCCCATCTCGGCAGGACTTAGCGGAAAAGAAATAGCTGAGAAGATGCTTCAAGACAATGGAATTAGCAATGTGAAAGTTATTTCTGTAGAAGGTTTTCTATCTGACCACTACAATCCCACAAATAGGACAGTGAACTTAAGTCCTGAAGTTTTTAATGGTAGAAGTGTAGCCTCAGCTGCAGTTGCTGCCCATGAATGTGGTCACGCCGTTCAACATGCAAAAGCTTATGCTTGGTTAAATATGAGATCAGCGTTAGTGCCTGTTGTGCAGTTTTCATCTTCTATAATGCAATGGGTTTTGCTAGCCGGAGTTCTTCTTATAACAACATTTCCTTACTTGTTAATTGCTGGAATTGTCATGTTTGCCTTTACAACCTTGTTTAGCTTTATTACACTTCCAGTTGAATTCGATGCATCAAAAAGAGCATTGGTTTGGCTTGATGGAACAAGATTAACACATGGTAAAGAGCACGAACAAGCTAAAGATGCTCTAAATTGGGCTGCAATGACTTATGTTGTAGCAGCAATTGGTTCATTAGCAACATTGCTTTATTATGTTTCCATTTTCATGGGAAGGAGAAATTAAACATCTCAGAATAATCTATTTAAAGGCCGGTTTATCCGGCCTTTTTTATTCTTCAATCTTAGCTTTCTTATTTTCTCTAATAATCCACTCAACAGAAATATCCCATCCAGCTCTTACAGCTATATCACCAGAATAATAATAGGTCGATTCTGCTTGAAGCTTATTTTTAAAATCAGCAGGATCCCATGTTGTATTCAAATTCTTATCATCTATCAAGCGCATGGAATAAGAACCTGGATTTAGCTCAGTGATAAATAAACTATCACTTTTTTGAATAGATTGCCTGAAAACAACCTTCGATTTTGCATCAAGAACTTCAATAATCAAGTTCAATGTATCCTTACCTAAATCTTCAAAAAGAATTTCAATATTTCCAATTTCTTCCTCATCCATCCTTCTAAAGTCAACCCTTAATGTATCTGAGCGTCTACCATAAATATCATTTATAGCGCCTGGAAAAGCTATAAACTCAACCGCCCGTCCAGGTGCTAATGGCGTCTTAGCCGTAAATACATAAGGAGTTTTACCTGTTTCGAGAATGGCTTCTGTAGTGTCATTTTCTATTCGCCAGTATGTTTTAAGCGTATCGTTAAGAACTGCTGGGTAAGACGAATACAATTCAAAAACTGCTTTAGGCAATAGTTTGCCCTTTTCAATATTTGTGCTCAGCTTCAGACTTGTGTCAGGGGCGGCCTTTCGCTTCGACTTTAATCCTGCGGCAGCAGAAATACTCAATTTCAACTCTAAAGTATCCTCATTAAAATCTCCGTTTTCAAAATTTTTAACAAAGAGTTTTAGGCTATCGCCTGATGTCCTTTCAAGGTGAAGAATAAGCGAATCAGGAATTGAAACATCCGATTTGTAAAAGTTGACTTTATTCCTTGCGAAATCCTGAATTAACAAAGAGTCTGGAGCCTTTGCATATTTTAACAACAAAGTAAAAGGCAAGCTAAAATCACTTTTAATCAAACGTTGCTTTTCTGGAATCTCGGCGCTTAAATAAATCAATGGAATATTAACGACTTGAGTATCTAATGCAATTCGTTCTGAAATGAAGCCTATTTTTTCTCCAGGTTGGTCGTATAAGTAATTGTTATTCACATCCTTTAAGGCAAATAAACTATACTCTCCTTCTTTGATATTATTAATGGTGTATTGTCCGTTTTCATTGGTCTTCCCAAAGTACCTCGGAAGTGTTGTTTTCGGTAAACTATCCTCGGCTGAGGTATATAAAAGAACCATAACATCTTTCATCGCTTTACCTGTAAAGGCATCCTTAACAATTCCTGAACAACTTAATGAGTCCAGAATATCTCCAGTTGAGAACACAAGTGAGTATGGTTCAAGCAAATTACTTTCCGTTAAGTCGGCAACTGATGCTCCAAGAGTAATTGTATAGGTTGTTTGGGCTTCAAGTTCCTCTTCAAACTTCAGAATTAGGTTTTTCCCCTTTAAAACCGATAAGGGAGGTTTTATCATCGGAGGCGAAATAAGTATGCCGCTTCCACCATCCTTTAATTGAATAAATTCATTAAACTCAAATTCAACTTTAGCAGGAAAAATATTAAGACTTTTTTGCGCGGGCATAGTCGTAATCACTTCTGGTGCTTGCTCATCCCTTGGTCCACCGTCAGGTGCAACCCTACTGGCACATCCCCAAAAGCAAAGTAAGGCAAGAAACTGAAAGTAGTTGACTAAGTTTAGCTTCAATGGTAAATTTGTTTCTCCAATTCTCTGCAAATAAATTCAAGAGAATTCAAATCATCTATGCTGAAATCATTGAGCTCAGAGCTATCAATATCAAGAACTGCTATGACCTTGCCATTAATATCCCTTAACGGAAGTACAAGCTCTGATTTCGAGAGAGCACTGCAGGCAATATGACCGGGGAATTCTTCTACATTAGGTACTAGAATACTCTCGTTTCTCATCCAAGCTGTACCACAAACGCCTTTGCCATTGGCAATTCTTGTGCAAGCAACGGGCCCTTGAAAAGGACCAAGAACTAGCTCATTGATGATTACCCTGTAAAATCCAATCCAATGAAATGAAAATGCTTCCATCAATGCAGATGAAGTATTAGCAAGGCAAGCAATTTCATCTTTCTCTCCGTGAATAATAGCTCTCCATTGAGGAATAAATTCTAGAAACCTAGCCTTTCTGTCTTTCGGTGACGATGAAAATTGAAGTGTTCCTGACATATTTATGAATGCATGAATCCGATTATTTCTCTTACCTCTTTAAGTGTTTTTGAAGCACTTTCTCTCGCTTTTTCTCCACCATATTCGATGACCTCATGTAGATATTTTTCATTGGAATGAAGCTCCTCAATTTTTTCCTTAAGAGGAGAAGTAAAAGCTATCATATCTTCCGCTAGTTGCTTTTTCATATCACCATAACGAATTGAGCAGGCATTGTATTGGTCTTCAAAAAAAGAAAGTGTCTCATTGGAGCTAACCAAACTCATTAAAGTAAATAAGTTTTGGATTGCTTCCGTCTTAGGTTGATTTGGTTCTGTTGGCCCACTATCGCTAACCGCCCTCATTATTTTCTTGCGAATTGAAGCAGAATCTTCAGCTAAAAAGATGGCATTTCCTTCACCTTCACTTTTACCCATTTTACCTGAACCATCCAAACCAGGCACTTTCACAAGGTTTTCGCCAAAGTTAAAAGCATAAGGCTCAGGGAAGTAGTCAACATTATATAAGTGATTGAATCGATTCACAAAATTCCTGGCCATTTCTAGATGCTGCTCCTGGTCTTTTCCAACAGGAACTTTTGTAGCCTTATGAATGATGATATCTGTAGCCATCAATACTGGATATGTTAGCAGACCAGCATTTACGTTATCAGGGTGCTTTCTTACCTTATCTTTAAAAGATGTACATCTTTCTAACTCACCAACGTAGGCATACATATTCATCAGTAGGTAAAGCTCAGAAATCTGGGGCACATCACTTTGAATATATATGGTGCTTTTCTCAGGATTTAATCCCGCTGCTAAGTATTCTACTACAACATTTTTAACACTTTGCTTAAAATCTGATGATTTTGGATGAGTTGTTAAGGCATGCATATCAGCAATAAAGAAGAAACAATTCTGTTCTTCTTGCATACGAATGAAGTTCTTAATGGCTCCAAAATAATTGCCTATGTGCAGATTTCCTGTGCTGCGGATACCGCTTACTACCGTTTCCATGCTGCAAAACTAATCGATTTCAGTTTGTTTTTAGAGCTTTTTAAATACTTAAGTTGACTAGCTATTTTATCTTTTTTAAACACAAGAAATAAAATAACCGTAATAAATTTTCTATTGAATGCTATTCATAAAATTTACATATTTGTAAATTAAGTAAGCATAAGCAGATAATAAATGTAAATTATTTGTTAACCAACATTAGCCGGCGCAAGCCGGCTTTTTTATTCGTTTTTTGCAATCCATTCTTCAATGGTTTTCATCATTTCATTTGGGTTTTCCGCATGTAGCCAATGACCTGCATCCTTCATTTCTGAAAATTCTGCGTTTGGGAAAATCTTCTTAATACTCTCGTAATCCTCATCATTTACATACCTGCTCTTTTCGCCTCTGTAAAACAACGCAGGAACTTTAGAAACTGTGTTATCAATCGCCTTCCCTATATTCTCAATTTTTTCTGTTAACACCTTCAAATTAAACTTCCATTCAAAGCTATTATCATCAGCTCGGCCAAGGTTTTTAAGAAGAAATTGTCTAGTCCCAAAATCAGGAATATAATTTTCCAACTCTTCTTCAGCCTCAGGTCTTGATTTAATTTCTTTAGGATTCAAAGCATTAAGACCTTTTATAATTTCCTCGTGATGAGGCCGATAGTATTTAGGAGCAATATCAGCAACCAACAAGCTTTTTAATAAATCGGGTCTTTTTTGAGCTACAACCATGGCCACTTTACCACCCATGCTGTGACCTAGAAGATGAACATTGCCGAGAAAGGCTGCCTCAATTGTTTCAATTACATCCTCAGCCATAAGCTCGTAACTAAAGTCCTCGCTATGGTCAGACTCACCATGATTTCTTAAGTCAAAAACATAGATTCTGTATTTATCTGAAAGTTTTCTTGCAATGCCCGCCCAATTATCGCTTTGACCAAAAAGGCCATGAAGAATCAATAAAGTTGGTCCCGTTTCTCCGTAGTTTCTTGAAAAGAGTATCATTTAAGTTGATATAAATAGCGTTGAATAGTGTTTTCCAAGCCAATGTACAAAGCCTTAGAAATAAGTGCATGACCTATTGAAACTTCTTCGAGGTAAGGCAGATTATTTTTGAAATATGCTAGATTCTCATCATTTAAGTCATGACCTGCATTTACACCCAAACCCAATGAATTAGCTAGCGCCGAACATTTGGCGTATTCCTTAATTGCTTCCTCAGGGTTTTTGGAATAAGTCTTTGCAAAGTATTCCGTGTAAAGTTCAATTCTATCAGTGCCTGTTTCGGCTGCCGCCGGGAAGTATTTTTCATTTGGATCAATGAAAATGGACGTTCTTATGCCTTTCACCTTCAACCTAGAAATAATTTCTTTCAAAAATTCTTTTTTTGCAATAGTATCCCAGCCTGCATCAGAGGTGAGAGCCGAAGGAGCATCAGGAACAAGTGTAACTTGAGCAGGTGCCACTTCCAAAACAACTTGCATAAAGTCCTCAGATGGATAGCCTTCAACATTTAATTCTGTTGAAATAACAGCTTTGAGGTCTCTTACATCTTGATAGGTAATATGTCTTTGGTCTGGCCTAGGATGAACAGTTATACCTTCAGCACCAAAGCGTTCGCAATCTAAAGCTGTTTGAACAACATTTGGGACATTTGCTCCCCTGGAATTCCTTAGCAAGGCTATCTTATTAATATTAACACTAAGCTTTGTCATTTATTTCTTCTAATCATACAAAAGTATAAAACCACACCATCTACATTTGGATAGGTTTAGTTTTTGCATAGGTTTGTTAAGTGATTGAAACAATTACCACCAGCAATCGTTTTGTAAACAGTTAAACAATCGAATATGTTATCCGAGGATCTAATTTCTGATACTATCCCACCGCTTAAAACCTCTGATTCAGGTTTGAAAGCGCTTAATTGGATGGATGAATTTCGTGTTTCACATTTACCAATCGTAAATCATAACGAGTTCCTTGGACTTATTACAGATACCGATATTCTGGACTTAAATGAACCTGAAGCTCCTTTGGGAAACCACCCTCTATCGCTTATAAGGCCATTTGTGCATGCAAAGGAGCATATCTACGAAGTCTTGAAGCTTGCTGCTAAAATGCAACTTTCTCTTATACCAGTCTTAGACAATCAAAATAATTACCTTGGCAATATAAGCTTGAAAACCTTAGTTGAACATTTTTCTTCAACTACATCTGTCCAGCATCCAGGTGGGATTATTGTACTTGAGCTTAATCAGAATGATTACTCACTTTCTCAAATTGCTCGTATAGTTGAAGAAAATGACACCAAAATTCTTAGCCTTTACATCAGCGACCATTCAGATTCAACACGAATTGAACTAACCATTAAGGTAAATCGTGAGGATATTCGAGGGATTCTTGCTTCTTTTCAGAGGTATAACATCGAGGTGAAAGCATCATTTCAACAAAGTGAATTTTCTGAAGATCTTAGAAATAGATTCGATTTGTTTATGAATTACATCAATATGTAATCAAATCTAGTTTTCGCTTAAAGATTAATTGCTCTATTTTCGTTTATTTAATAGCGAATTATGCCTATCGCCATTTTTGGCCGTTCCATTACAGATGCTCGCAAGAAAGTCATAACTGACCTTTGTACTCATCTTCGTGACTATAATCAGGAAGTTGTTTTTTACGAACCATTTTTGAAATCTTCTAAAGCTCTTTTGCCAGAGGGTTTGAATTATTCTTCTTATTTAGATGCCAATGACCCTGCTTTGCATAAATGTTCTTGTATGCTTACAATTGGTGGTGATGGAACTTTACTTGAAGCAATAACGCATATTCGAGAAAAAGAAATACCAATTTTAGGAATCAATACTGGAAGGCTCGGTTTTCTAGCGGGTTTTTCAAAAGAAGAGCTTCAATTGGCAGCGAAGTGCGCTACAGAAGGAGATTTTTTCATTGATAAAAGAACTTTAGTCGAACTTATATCAGAAAGAGAGCCTTTTGGCGATTTCGCATTCGCCTTAAATGAGGTCACTTTTCATAAGAAGGAGAGCTCAACCATGATAACTGTAAATGTTAGCATGAATGGAGAGAAACTCAATTCCTATTGGGCAGATGGTTTAATTATCTCCACTCCAACAGGTTCAACTGGGTATTCTTTAAGTTGCGGAGGCCCTATTTTAATGCCTGAGTCAAGTAATTTAGTTATAACACCTATTGCACCGCATAACTTAAATGTAAGGCCATTAGTTATTGATGATTCCAATGAATTAAGTATTGAATCCGTAGTAAGAGGTAAGAACTTATTACTGTCAATGGATTCGAGATCTGCATCGTTCCCAGCAAGTCGTACGGTGAAAATCAGAAAAGCTAAATTCCATGTCCTTCTAGGCAGAAAGCCAGATCAACCTTTCTTAAAAACCCTTCGAGAAAAATTAATGTGGGGTATCGACAAAAGAAACTAAACACTTTCTTCGCACTGCATACAGCTATTTTGGTATATTTGCCTAATAGCCGAAAAATATTTATTTATGAGGAAGTTTTTCCTATTAGCACTAGTAATCCTGGTTTTCAGTTTTCAAGCTGAAGCTCAGAGAAAAGGAAGAGGACGATTTTTAGACCGTTGTGAAAGTACATATGGCATTGGTTTTACTAACTTTTTGGGTGAATTAGGGGGTGCCGATCAATTTGGTACCAACGGACTCAGGGATTTGGAGATAATTATGACCAGACCAGCTGTTCACCTTGGTTTTCGTTATAGAAAAAATCCTGTTTTATCTTTTAAACTAAACCTAAACTATGGTCGTGTTGCCGGAAGAGACAGTTTAACCAGGGAAGAATTTCGTAGCAACAGGAACTTAAGTTTTAGATCCCCAATCTTTGAAACATCGCTACAAGTTGAGATTTCAGTCATTCAGCTTAAATCAACAAAAAGTCGCTACAAGCTTCAAGGAGTAAGGGGTAAAAGCGGTATAGATTTCAACCTTTATTTGTTTGCCGGTGTTGGTGGATTTTATTACAATCCCAAGGCTTTACTTGGAGGTAGATGGTGGGCTCTGCAACCACTAGGTACAGAAGGTCAGGGAATTGCTGCTTCACGAACACCTTATAAACGTTTCCAAGCCTGTTTCCCAATTGGTTTTGGATTCCGTTTTCCGCTTTCTGATAAAAATTGGACTATTGGCTTTGAATATGGTATGCGAATTACTACCACAGACTATATTGATGATGTGAGTACTACCTATTTTTCGCCAACACTTATCGCTGATCAATATGGTCCTGTAGCTGCTGCATTATCAAATAGAGCAAGTCCATTCAACGATGGCTTCATCAAAGGTTCTGCGGTTACCGGCCAACAAAGAGGCGATCCCACAGATCGTGACGCATATATGTTTGGGATAATTACTCTTACATATAGATTAAAGTCAGGAAAATCTGTATTGCCAAAATTCAGGTAACAGTTTTGCGTTTAAGCAGTATACTTAATTTACTATATGCTTAGGTCTCTCATTTTGGCTTTTTTGTTAAGTCTTGGAATTTCGCATGCTACGGAATCTCAGGTGTTTAACAAGTATTCGGAGCTTGGTCTCTTTGGTGGTGTTTCTTATTACATGGGAGACTTAAATCCAGGAAAGCAGTTTTTTATGCCTCGCCTTGCCGGCGGATTAGTATATCGTTACAATCCAAGTAGGAGATTTGCCTGGCATATTCATGGTATGTATGGATCTGTTCAGGCAGACGATGCTGTAAGCAATGATGCTGCTCAAAATCTGAGAAATCTCTCTTTTAGGTCGCAAGTCATCGAATTTGCTACACTACTAGAATTCAACTTTTTTAATTACGAAATTGGCAATAAAAATACTCCTGCTACACCTTACATATTCGGGGGGATTTCTATTTTTAGATTTAATCCAAAAGCCGATTTTCTTGGGGAGTGGATACCTCTTCAACCTATCGGAACAGAGGGGCAAGGATCAACGGTTTATCCCGATCGCAAGGAATATTCTTTAATAAATGCAACATTCCCATTCGGAATTGGAGTAAAATTTCACGCATTTGGCAACTTGGGCTTTAGTCTAGAGTGGGGGTTAAGAAAAACATTCACAGACTATCTCGATGATGTTAGCACTACATATGCTGACCCGGATGTTCTCTTTGCAACAAATGGAGAGCTATCGGCTGTTCTCGCTGATAGGTCACTAGTAAATCCTGGTAAAATTAATACAGGAAGACAACGTGGAAACTCAACCACTAGAGACTGGTATTCTTTCGCCGGTCTTACAATCACCTATAAAATAGAGCCTAAAAAAGCAGAGTGCCCTGCATATCAGTAATCATCCTATCTTTGCAAGTTTATTAAACGGCAGTCCTAAGATTGTTGTATTAAGTTGAAAAATGCTCAGGAAGGAAGATATTAATTTACAAGCATTACCAAAGCATATTGCTGTTATTATGGATGGCAATGGAAGATGGGCTAAGATGCAAGGAAAAATAAGAACGTTTGGACACGAAAGTGGTGTTAAAGCCGTTCGTGAAACTGTCGAGTCCTGCGCGGAATTAGGAGTATCGTATTTAACACTCTATGCTTTTTCCACAGAAAACTGGAATAGACCTAAATATGAAATCAATGCTTTGATGACACTCCTTGTCTCAACCATAAGTAAAGAAACCAAAACCCTAATGGATAATGATATCCGTTTAGAGTCAATTGGAGATATGTCAGCATTACCAAAAAAATGCATGAAAGAACTTCTAGAGGCAAAAGCTAAGACTTCCGGAAATAAAAGAATGACATTAGTTCTTGCTTTGAGTTACAGCTCACGCTGGGAAATAAAAGAAGCAATGAAAGCAATAGCCTCAAAAATCAAGGCTGGAGATCTTGATGTAAATAATATTACCGAAGATTTAGTCTCTCAACACCTTAATACAGCTGGGATGCCTGATCCAGAACTTCTAATTAGGACATCAGGAGAACATCGAATCAGTAACTTTTTGTTATGGCAAATCTCTTATGCAGAACTATTCTTTACGGATAAGCTTTGGCCAGATTTCAGGAAGGAAGATTTATACGAAGCAATTGTAAGTTATCAAAAGAGAGAGAGACGTTTCGGTAAAACAAGTGAACAATTAAGTGCATGAAATTTAAAATCTATACCCTATTCCTGTTTATTAGTTTAATAGCATTTAGCCCAAGGGTATTTGCGCAAGTTTCACTAGGTCAGGATATAGAGAATATCAATTATGGAGAACCTAAAGAATACGAGATTGCTACAACCAATTTCAGAACGAAGGACAATAGTGCTCTCGATCAGAATATTCTGAGGCTTCTTTCCGGTTTGCAGGTTGGCAATAAAATAATGGTACCGGGCGATGAAATTAGCAATGCCATAGACGCTCTTTGGAAGCAAGGCTTATTTACCGGAATATCTATCAATGCTAGTCGAATTGAAGGAGATAAGATTTTTCTTGATATCGAGTTAGAGGAGAGAGCTAGACTTTCTAGATTCAGGTTCACTGGAGTAAAGAAGAATGAAGCAGATGATTTAAGGGAACAGGTGCGTCTTATTAGAGGAAAACCAATCAATGAAAACCTTCTAGTAACGACAAAATCTACCGTGATTGCTTATTTTGTTGATAAGGGATTTATGAATGCACAAGTTGAGGTGAGCTCTCAGCCTGATACTATTCCCGGAGGAGGCGAACTCATGAATATTGAAGTGAAGAAAAACCGAAGGGTGAAAATTCACGCAATCAATATCTATGGAAATGAACAAATTTCAGATCGAAAGCTGAAAAAGAAAATGAAAAACACCAAGGAAAACCCTTGGTATAGCATTTTCACCACTTCCAAATACATGGAAGATAACTACATAGAAGATAAGGATAAGATTTTAGCCCTTTATTACGATAAAGGGTATAAAGACGTTAAAATCGTAAAAGATACTTTGTATAAATATGATCCCAAACGAATCAATATTGATATAACTATAGATGAAGGGAGTCAGTATTTTTTCAGGAATATAAATTGGATAGGTAATACGAAATATACTTCCAAGCAACTTTCAGATATTCTTGGGATTAAGAGAGGCGATATTTATAATCAGGCAAATCTTGAACAGAACTTGTTTATGAATGCTAGTGAAACAGATATTTCTTCATTATACATGAATGATGGACATTTATTCTTTCAAATCACCCCAGTAGAAACCTTTGTATCAAATGATTCTGTTGATATTGAAATGAGAATCTACGAAGGAAAGCAGGCAAGAATAAATCGTGTAACTGTTGTCGGAAATGATAAAACAAATGATCATGTTGTCATGAGGGAAATCAGAACCCGTCCAGGACAACTTTTCCGCAGATCAGATATAATCAGAACACAAAGGGAATTGTCTCAACTAGGTTATTTTGATCCAGAGAAAATGGGTGTAAATCCGATGCCCAACCCCCAAGACGGAACGGTAGATATCGAATATCAGGTTGAAGAGAAGCCTTCAGATCAGCTTCAGCTTTCAGGAGGCTGGGGTGCAGGTCGATTAATAGGAAACTTAGGTTTAGCATTCAATAATTTCAGCGCTAAGCGATTTTTAAAGAAAGATGCTTGGAGACCTTTGCCTTCAGGTGATGGACAGCGACTTTCAATAAATGCTTCGTCTACAGGAAGAGCCTTCCAGAGTTATAACCTTTCGTTTACAGAGCCTTGGCTTGGAGGTAAAAAGCCTAACTCCTTAACAATTACTGCTTATCATTCTATTTTTGGCAACGGTGCTCCTAAAAATGACCCCAACTTAAGTGTCACTAAAAACACTGGATTAATCTTAGGTTATGGAAGACGATTGAGGTGGCCAGATGACTTCTTCACACTTCAGCACTCCTTGAGTTTTCAGTATTATGAACTCACTAATTCAAATGCTTTTGTATTAGCAAATGGCTTTGCTAATAACTTCAGTTTTACAACAGTCCTTTCAAGGAATTCCATAGATGCTCCTATTTATCCTAAATCAGGCTCAAATATTAGCTTTTCAGTGCAGCTAACACCGCCTTATTCTTTACTTCAAGGGGCCACTGCTGATGAACTAGTTACAGATCAACAAAGATATAAATGGGTTGAATTTCATAAGTGGAAATTTGATGCTCAGTGGTTTACTCCCTTAACAAAAAATAAGAATGCACTTGTATTAATGACCAGAGCAAACTTTGGATTTGTTGGGTTCTACAATCGTAATAAGGGTATTGCACCTTTTGAACGATTTAGATATGGAGGAACAGGATTAAGTGGACTTACTTGGGGGGCGCAGTTCTTAGGAGCTGAAATTGTTGGATTAAGAGGCTATGATGATGGATCAATAAGTGGTCAAACTGGAAATGATGCACCAATTTACAATAGGTATACCATGGAATTAAGGTTTCCAATTTCTCTTAATCCATCTGCAACAGTTTTTGCTCTAGCATTTACTGAAGGAGGAAATGCTTGGAATTCATTTAGTGATTTCAACCCATTTAATATCAAAAGGTCTGCAGGGGTTGGTGTGAGAGTTTTCCTTCCGATGTTTGGTTTGCTAGGTCTTGATTATGGGTATCGTTTCGATGATATTCCGGGAAGACCGGAAATGGCAAAAGGACAATTCCATTTTATTATTGGTCAAAACTTTAATTAATTCTCTGAAAGACCTGTATTTTCGAATCATTGCATGATTGTTGTTTTGATTTAATCAAACCCTTATAGAAATGATTACTTTTGCACCTTCAATTCAGCCGGTTATGAAAAAGCTTGTATTATCTTTTGCTCTATTTTTTGCAGGATTAACCTTGGCGAATTCTCAGAAATTCGCTTATGTTGATACTCAATATATTTTGGAAAGTCTTCCGGAATATAAATCTGCTCAACAACAATTAGACAGAATATCTATTCAATGGCAAAAAGAAATCGAAGCTAAATTTGCTGAGATTGATAGAATGTATACTGATTTTCAAGCAGAAGCTATTCTCCTGACAGACGATATGAAGCGCAAGCGTGAGGAGGAAATAATTGATAAGGAGAAGGAAGCAAAGGAGCTTCAAAAGCAAAGATTTGGAAAAGGTGGAGATCTACTTAAAAAGCGTCAAGACTTGATAAAGCCTGTTCAGGATAAAATTTACAATGCAATAAAAGAAATTGCAACCTCAAAGAATTATGCTGTAGTCTTCGATAAATCTAGCGACCTAACAATGCTTTTTACAAATCCAAGATATGATATCTCAGATGATATTCTTGAAGATTTAGGATTTACTCCTGGTCAGCAAGATGATGCTGATAAAAAAGACTAATCAATCAACTTAAATATTAATATAAAACGCATGAAGCGCATTCTTTTATTTGCCATACTGGCATTTTCAATTAGTTCAACTTCCTTGTTTGCTCAAAAAGGCAATAAGTTTGGTCACATCAATTCTGCAGAGCTGTTAAGTTTAATGCCAGAAAGAAAGGTAGCAGCTGCTAAAATGGATTCGATCACCAAAGATGTTCAAAAGCAGCTTGAGGAAATGATGACTGAATACAGAACAAAGCAGGAGAAGTATTCAAATGAAGCTCCTAAATTGTCTGAATTATTAAAGAAAGACAAAGAAGAAGAACTTGGTAATCTTGCTAATAGGATTCAAAATTTCCAGCAGCAAGCTCAAACAACTCTTGAAGAAGAGGAACAAATTTTAATCAACCCGATTATTGAAAAAGCTAAAAAGGCTATTGAGGCAGTTGCAAAAGAAAATGCATACACTTACATTTTCGATACATCAGTTGGAGCTATTTTATATTGGGAAGAGTCAGATAATGTCTTAGGCTTAGTTAAGAAAAAGCTTCAGCTACCATGATAATTAAATAATTTCATTTAAAAGCAACTCAATTGGGTTGCTTTTTTTATTCTTGCATATGGACAATAGCGCTCCAATTGGTGTTTTCGATTCAGGAATAGGAGGTCTCACAGTGGCTTCGGCTATTCATAAAATGTTGCCAAATGAATCAATCATATATTTTGGAGATACTGCTCACTTTCCATATGGCAACCAATCGCCTGAGCAAATTGAATCATATGGCTTGGGGATAGCCCGGTTCTTAAAGAGCAAAGGTTGTAAGATGATTGTGATTGCCTGTAATACTGCATCAGCTCATTCGTATAAAGCTATTTTAAAAGAGATAGATAATGAAATCCCTGTTATTAATGTAATTGATCCAGCTTCAATAGCTATTGCATCAAAATACCCTAAAGGATCAATTGGAGTAATCGGTACCGCTGGTACTATTAAGTCCGGTATTTACAAAAGACGCATTCAAAAGTTTGCCCCTGAAGCAAAGGTTAGTTCTCTTGCAACCCCTCTCCTTGCGCCGATGATAGAAGAAGGTTACTTTAACAATAAAATTTCTTCCACCATCATACATTCTTATTTGGAGAAAAAGTCTTTGCAAGGTATTCAAGCCTTAATCTTAGCATGCACGCATTATCCTCTTATAAAAAAAGAGGTTGAGTCGTTTTATAATAATAGAGTAGAGGTTGTAGATTCGGCTCAATGGGTTGCTCAAGAAGTTAAATCTCAGCTTGAAGGGAAACAGATTCTATCGGAATCGACGAAGCCCTCATTTAATTTCTATGTTTCCTATTTGACTCAAACCTTTGAGAAAAGCGCAAAAAACTTCTTTCCAAGTCGGGTGGATTTTAAAGAGATGAATATTTGGAAATAAAAAAGGCTGGTTTTTTAACCAGCCTTTTTTATTGATCTCATTTGTTATTTGATTAACGTATGATGTTACCTTCAATATCAACTTCTACCATTTCATAGCCCATTTTAGCAATTTTATCCCAGTTGCTCTCTTTATCGCCTACCACTAAAACAATCATCTTTTCAATTGGTAAATGCCTTTTAGCAAGTCCATTAATGTCATTTTTTGTAATTGATGAAAGAATGGCTGATTGCTTCCCAATGAAATCTTTATCTAAATTATAATCTAATATTGTTTGAAGGAAGCTAGCCTTCTGGAAAGGAGTTTCATATTTTAAAGCATCACGTTGTCCGAGTGAGCTTTTAGTAAAAGCAAGTTCTGCATCAGTAATTCCTGAAGCTCTATACAGAGCCATTTCAGAGAAGAAATCCATCAAAGAGCTATCGGTTTTTTCTGCTTTAACTCCAGCGCTTGCTGCAAAAGGACCTGTAAAATCGGTTCCCATAAAGTTGCTTCTTGCACCATAAGTATATCCTTTCTTTTCACGCAGTGTAAGGTTTATTCTACTGTTGAAATTTCCACCAAGGGTATAATTCATAAGACCAGCTCTATAATATTCTCCATCTGAATCATAAGGCATTGCTAAATATCCTATTCTGATTTCTGATTGTGGAGCTCCTGGTTTGTCAGCAAAGTAAACTTTAGTTTTCTCAACTTTAGGTAGAGCTGGATAAGTAACTACCGGTGCAGGTGTTCCTTTCCAAGCGCTGAGGAAAGAGATTGATTTATCAAGTTCTTCTTTGGTAAAATCACCTACTGAAACGAGTTTGGCTCCAGAAGGATTAATATGCGCTTTGTAAAAAGCTTTAACATCATCAAGAGTAATTGATTCAACACTTTCTTTTGTTCCTATTACAGGAACAGAGAAAATATGATCACCGTAAAGCAATTTTGCAAACGCATTATTTGCTATAGTCGAAGCTCTCGTGGTACTATTCTCAATACCAGCAATAGTTTGACCTTTTGTTGTTTCAAATTCTTCTTCTGAAAATTTAGGATTGAAAATCTTCTCTTTCAGAAGTTCCATTGTACGCGCGAAGTTCTTTTTAAGAGAGAAAACATTAACAGCAACTTCTTCTTTATCAGCATAAATACTTATTGAAGAGCCTATTTTTTCAAGTTCGGCAGTTAAATCTTCTGAACTATAGTTTTCAGTAGATTCATTCATCAGACCCGCCATAAGGCTCGCTATTCCTGAATTTTCTTTGGTTTCAACTGAGTGTCCTGCAGGAAATGAAATAACTAGAGAAACAGTAGGTAAATCGCTATCGGATGCAGCAATCATTCTCATTCCATTATCGAAAGTCTTTTGCCAGTAATCCGGAACTTTGATACTTGGATTTGCTCCAGCCGCAGGACGCTTACTTCTATCAAAAGTATCTTTTGCCTTGTTGTAGGCAAGGTTTTTATATTCATTTCCTTCTTCACCCTTTGTATCTGAAGATCTTTTAATAGTAAAATTATCTGGCTTTGCTATTATTTCAGGCTGTCCTTTAGGATACACACTAAGAATTACAGCAGGTTTATCTTTAAGATAGGTGTCATAAACACGCTTAACATCCTCTTTGGTAAGCTTTGAAAGTTTCTCAATCTCTTTGGTGATATAATTAGGGTTATCTCTGAAAGTTTCATAATAAGCAAGTTGAGATGCTTTTCCACTTACACTTTGAAGCCCTTGAATAAGTCGTGCTTCACGAGAGTTTTTAAATCTTGCTAACTCATCATCACTAATTACTCTTGTTTCAAAATCCTTCAGGATTTGTCTAAGAGTAACTTCCATTTCAGCTAATGTCTTTCCTGGAAATGGGAGAACGCTCATATTAAAGGTTCCTGCAAGTTCAGAAGCGGGATTGCTTGCACTAGCTTGAACGGCTAAATTCTTTTTAACTAAAGCCTGATATAGCATAGACGTATTCTCACCTCCAATAATCTCTGCTAACATATCCAAAGCTAGCTCATCAGGATGTCCTGAATAAATTGAAGGCCAAGACATTAAAAGCAAAGGGAAACGAATGTTATCCTCTAAAGAGATATACCTATCAGCATCAAGTTTACTTGCTACCTTTTCCATAGGTTTTACTTCAGGACCTCTTGGAATACTCCCGTAATACTTATTTATAAGCTTCAGAACTTCATCTGTTTTAACATCGCCGGCAACGGTTAAAACCGCATTGTTAGGACCATACCAACGAAGGAAGAAACGTTTTAAATCATCCACACTTACTCCGTCTAAATCTTTTAAATATCCAATAGTTGGCCAAGAATAGGGGTGTCCGAAAGGATAAAGTGCCTCACTAGTTCTCTCTCCAACTAGACCATATGGACGATTGTCATAATTCTGACCTCTTTCATTTTTAACGGTAGCTCTTTGAATTTCGAATTTCTGTTGTGTAACTGCATCAAGAAGAAACCCCATGCGATCAGCCTCCAACCATAAAGCTGTTTCAAGTTGATTGCTAGGAACAGTTTCGAAATAATTGGTTCTGTCAGAATTAGTGGTTCCATTTAAGGTTCCACCAGATTCAGTTACAATTGAAAAGTGTTCTTCATCAGCTACATTGTCTGAACCTTGAAACATCATGTGCTCGAAAAAGTGAGCAAAGCCTGATCGGCCTAACTCTTCACGCGCAGATCCTACATGATAAGTTACATCTACATGCACAATAGGGTCGCTATTGTCTTCATGAATTAATATGGTTAAGCCATTATCTAATTTGTATTTTTTATAAGGGATGACAATCTCATCTCCTTTGCGGGCTACTTCTTCAAGTAATTTTTGAGCAATAATCGGCTGTAAGCCAAGTATTATAAAGGATAGAAGTGCAATTATAATTTTTTTCATTTTGGGATTTAGTTGTTGTGACTGCAAGTTTATAGAAAGATTTTGTTAAAAAGGTCTTTCTGCAAGAGGTTTTAGGCAAATTTATTTAAAAGAAAGCTAAACATCTTATTGTTACATTTGTTCGCTTTTTGGTTCCTCGTAGTGAGGATTGAAAGGGAATCCTGTGAGAATCAGGGACAGTACCCGCTGCTGTAAGCTCTTAAAAGCATTTGTTGATATGCCACTGTTCATTTGAATGGGAAGGTGACAAATGTTGAGTAAGTCAGAAGACCTGCCGGAAAACAAATATTATTCATGCCTTCGGGAAAAAAGGTGATGAACAGGATTGGAAGTCATTTCCAAGGTAAACACATTTTCAGATTGTGTACCTGTGCCTGTCATCTTTTTCTCCAGGCATTAAAGAGAAGTGATGAAGATTTTTAGTTGTCTGTTTTTAATTTTAATGACTTTGAATGGCAATAGCCAAAGTCTAGCAGATACGCTTCTATTTCTTAAACCTTTCACTTTAATAGAGAATAGGTCACCTGAGCAAAACCCCGGACTTAATAAAATTCATATTTCATCAAAAGAATCCTTTAATAAACCATATTCATTAGCTGAATTGCTGGGTAGAAATAGTCCTGCTTTTGTTAAGCAATATAGCCCGGGTAATTTAGCATCACCATCTTTAAGAGGAACAGGTTCAGCCCATACAGCTTTGGTTTGGAATGGAGTAAACCTTCAAAGTAGCATGAATGGTCAAATGGATTTAAGCCTATTACCAGCCATACTTTTTGATGAATTTCTAATTCAAGAAGGAGCCGGTGCAGCATCTTGGGGTAGTGGAGCAATTGGAGGAACGGTTTTTGTCAATAGTAACTCTGGCAACTCAACTGGTTTAAGATTGATTCAAAATTCAGGAAGTTATGGTTTCCGTCAGCAAGCCGCTGATCTAAGCGTGGCAGAAAAGAGAATTCAACTAAGAACTAGGGTTTTCAGGGGTGAAAACTTAAACAATTTCAAGTTTGTCAATATAGCTCACCCTGATAAACCATTGGAACATCAGCGGAATGCAGCGCAGAATGCGTGGGGTTTTATGCAAGACCTAAATCTCACACTTTCTAAAAAGATCAGATTTAATGCCTCATTCTGGAAACAGAAATCTCATCGCCACATTCCTCCGATTTTAACGGTTCCTCATTCGGTAGCATATCAAGAAGATGAAAGTTTGAGAGCTACTGGCCAGTGGATTTATGAAGGCAAGAAATCGAGTTTCAAAGCAAGAATAGCTTACCTTAAAGAAAGCATTGCTTTTAATGACTCTTTTCTTAATGTTGAATCAAATAATAATTCAAAAAGCTATATCGTTGAATTTGTTTGGTTGAGAAAAATCAATGAAAAGCATAATTTTGAATTCGGACATATTTACACCCTTAATCGTGCAAACGCAAAGGGGTATGGAGATCAAGAAAAAGAGCAGAATAGACCTGCATTTTTCACTTCTTTGAAAAGTAATTGGTTCAAGAACAAAAAAACAGAGTCTTTATTTACACTAAGGCAAGAGTTTTTCGATGCGAAAGCCATAAACCCGCTTCCTTCGTTTTCTATTTCTCATTTATTGAATGATTTTGTAAGCCTAAGAGGGCAGGTTGCTGCCACTTTCAGAGTGCCAACTTTGAACGATTTATACTGGCTTCCAGGAGGAAATCCTGACTTGTTGCCTGAAACAGGTTACTCTTATGAAGCAGGGCTTAAGTTGAATTTGATTAGAAGCAACAACTGGAACTCAGACCTGAACTTGGGCTACTTCTCAAATCAGGTTGAAAACTGGATTTTATGGGTGCCAACAGGAAGTTACTGGTCGCCTCAAAATGTAAATACAGTTCATAGCAGAGGAGCAGAGATGAATCTAAATGTTGCAGGTAAAATAAATAGGACTTTAGGAATCGAGTTTACATCCCATTGGCAAATGGTAAAGAGTACTGTGATAAAAAATGAGCAATATCCACTCACTGTTGGTAAGCAATTGATTTATGTGCCAGATTTTACCTCAAATTCGAACTTATCTGTGAATTTTAATAACTGGCGTTTGAATTTCATTCATTCATACTCAGGCATAAGGTACGTTACAACCGATAACTCTGAAGGACTACCGGCGTTCAATATTTTTAACTGTTCATTGTCAAAAGATTTTCAAGTTTCAAATCAACACGCGTCTGCGTTTTTTCAATTAAATAACATAGGAAATACTACCTACCAAGTTGTAGTTCGAAGGCCTATGCCTTTGAGGACTTGGATGGCAGGCATTTCATTCGAATTCAAAACCTAAACCCCAACCTACCTATGAAGTCAATCTTTACTCTTACTTTTTATTTCCTTATCTATTCTAGTATCGCTCAGGTCGACAACTTTGAAAACCTAGTTCTTGAGCCTGAAACATTTTGGAATGGCTCTGATGGCAGTGCCGATTATTTTGAAACCGAAAGTTTTTATTTTCCAACTTTTTGGGATACTGGTTTTGGTGGTTACTGGGCAGGAGGCTGGTCATATAGTAATATGACTGATTCTGTAACCTCAGGCTTTATGAATCAGTATTCAGCAAAAACAGGCTCAGGATATTTAAATTCTGAGAATTATGCTATTGCTTACGGCGATGGCTGGTTTAGGCCAAGATCTGAAGTTTGGCAGTATGTTCAGCCTACCAAGGTTAGAATTACCAATACCACTTTTGCTTATAATAGTATGAGAGATGGAGATAGCTTTGCAAAGAAATTTGGTGGCCTTAGTGGCAATGATGCAGATTATTTCACCATTACTTTTCAAGGATTCTTTGATGGACAATCATCATCATCAGAGGACATCGTTTTTTATTTAGCAGATTATCGTTTTGAAGACAATTCATTGGATTATATATTGAAAGATTGGGTTGAATTAGACTTAAGTAGTTTGCAGTTCGCAGATAGCATTAGGTACACCTTTAATTCATCTGATATTGAAGAGTTTGGAATAAATACACCTGTGTATTTTTGTCTCGATAATCTAGAATATCTGTTATTTGTGAATTCTTTGCCTGGCGATTTAGTGAGTAATTCAAAGCTTTATCCTAATCCTGCGGCTTATACAGCAAACCTAACGTTGAAGAATTCTGGAGAAGCAATGTTTCAAGTTTATTCTATAGATGGTAAGATGGTTCAAAACGGATTCTTTTATGAGAATACTGTTATAGACGTTTCGAATTTGGAATCGGGAGTTTATATTGTGAATGTTTTAACTGACAGCATTACAGAAACTCATAGACTTATTAAGAATTAATGTATTTCACGAAGTCCATATTTGTAATTTTTTTGCTGCTTTCAGCAGGAAGGCTGGGCGCTCAGTTCCACCCTCCGGCGGGAGTTCCCGGTACTTCAGCAATTCATGTAGATAGTTCAGCATTTATTGCCTGGGCTACAAATTGTGTTGTTGAAAGAGGCTTGCAGCAAATTGGGGTCGATTCGCTAGGCTTTGCAAACGTTGGTATCGATGAATACGGCACTGGCAAGGCAATGGAAAATCCAGTAGTCTCATTAGGTGATGGAGGAATTGCAACCTTGATGTTTCAGTATCCAATAAAAGATGAAGTAGGTTGGGATTTTGCTGTTTTTGAAAATAGTTTTGATGGATTGTTTCTGGAGCTCGCATTTGTTGAAGTGAGCTCTGATGGTGAGAATTTTGTTAGGTTTCCGGCAACCTTCTTATCTGATTCAAATTGGACAATTGGCTCTTTCGATTATCTTGATGCTCACTTACTAAATAACCTTGCAGGCAAGTATGCGGGAGGATTTGGAACGCCTTTCGATTTGCAGGAGCTGGTTGATTCTGCGGGAATTGATATCCAATCAATTACACATGTTAGGCTGATAGATGTTATTGGTATTGCTCAGTCAGATATGTGCAGCAGAGATCATACAGGTGCTCCTATACTTGATCCATTTCCAACACCTTGGCCTAGCGGTGGTTTTGATTTAGATGCCATAGGTGTTATTCATCATCAAGGTCCAAATTCATTAGATAATATAATTACCAAAGAGATCAAAGTTTTTCCGCAACCTGCTATTTCAGAGGTTAATTTCTATATTGAAGGGAATAATGAAAATATTTCTGATGTTGAAGTTTTCTCGAGTTCGGGTCAATTGATGATGAAATTCCAACGTGTATTATTGAACAAATTATCTTTTGACATCAGTTCTCTCGAATCAGGTATTTATTTTATCAGAATGAAAAAGGGAGACGATATTTATTCATCTAAATTTAGTGTGCTGAGGTGATTATCAGGGTTTTGACATTTCTTTTAATTCTGAGTTCCTTTTCCTCTTGTAAAAAGGATCCTCTCGTGATAGTTATTCCCGACTTTTTAAGTCCTGAGGAATCAGTTTTGGTATTGAATGAAGGTAATTTTCAATGGGGTAATTCTAGTACTACTTTAATAAACTTCAAAACAGGGGAGTTAACAAATAATCTTTTTGAGTCTCTTAACAGCCGACCACTTGGCGATGTATTGAATTCATTTTATAAGGATGAAGAGCTGTTCTTAGTTCTAAATAATTCTCAGAAGATTGAAAGAATGAAGGATCCTCTCACCATAGCGCATTCACCTATTGAAGGATTTCAATCTCCGAGGTATATTGCCAAAAGTAATCAAGGTTATTATGTTACAGATTTATATTCGAATAAGCTATATCATTTAAATACTAGTTTTCAAATTCAGAATGAAATCCCCTTGGTTGGATGGGGAGAACAAATGCAAGTTTGGGGAAGTAATCAATTACTAGTCTGCAATTTAACATCAAATTTTTTAATGAAGTTGAATACTGAAAGTGACCAATGGATTGATTCTGTCCAAGTTGGTGATTCACCAAGGAATATAGTGCTTGATAGCCAGAACAGAATCTGGGTGTTATGCGAAGGAAAGGTTTATCCAAATGAAAGTGCAGGGAGTATTTGGTGCATAAATCCAGATAATTTAGAAGTTTTGTTTAGTCACACTTTTACTACTACATCTCACCCAACTAGACTTCAAATTAAACCACTTAGCAACGATACTATTTACTATCTATTAAATGGAGTTAACCGGTTTTCTGCAGGTTCTTTTGACATACCATCAAGTCCTTATATTCCTGAAAATGGTCGTCTGTTTTATGGATTAGGTGTAGAATTATCAGGAAATATCTGGGTAAGTGATGCAAAAGACTATGTTCAGCAAGGGGATGTCTATCGATTTAATGCGGTTGGAAATCAGCTTTCAAAATATCAAGTAGGTATTATACCTTCGGGTTTTGTCTTTTATTAAAAACGATGAATTCGGAAAAGCGACTTATTTGGAATCCTCTTTACATTGGGATAATAACCTATTTCTGTTTGGTACTACCAGGAATTATTCTGTTTGCTCGGAATTTTGAGAAACTCGAAAAGAAAGCTTTTAGAATTCCAACGTTGGTGTTTGGGTCTATGTATTTTGTATTGCTTATTCTGGGGTGGATTTTCCTGCCCGAATCTTGGGATTTAGCTTTAAATATTGCTCATATTGGAATTGCATTGGGTTTGGCAGCCTTGCAATATCCTTATTATAGAAGATTTCTTGATGATGAAGAAACTGAAGAAGAGCGAGGTGTTGAGTCACTTATAAAGCCGGCATTGCTCTCTTTAGTATTTGCTTTATTACTTGTTTCGGCAGGAATTGGATGGGAGTGGTATCAAAATGAACTCCTGAAGGGAAAAATGAGTTTAGCTATGACCAATTATGATTCAGGGAATTATAGGGATGCAGTAAATGGATTAAATGAAATAATAGAGTCGTATCCGGGAGAGAGTTTAGCTTACACTAATCTGTCTATTACCTACGAAACTATGGGAAAGGCAGATTCTGCAATTTACATAATGCAGGAATGGTTGAAAATTGCACCTGAAGATAAGGCTGCTGAAGATAGGGTCTATGAATTAATGAGTGGGAACTAGTCGAACAAAGCTCTAAAAGCGAAGTTTATAATCAATATGTTCTCCCGAAAAGCACAAAATCAATTCGCAAAGGCCTTGGCTGGAGCTGTGTTTCCTAATTCTTTTAGCCTTCTATAATGTGACCCTAAAGCCTCAGAGAAATTCCCTTTCAGGTTATAATTAATTCCATATTCTTTAGCCGTGGCTTCAACAATTTTAGAAATTGCTGGATAATGAACATGTGAAATATTTTGAAAAAGGTGATGTTCTATTTGAAAATCTAAGCCACCAATATACCAGCTTAATAAAGATTTTTTTCTTCCAAAATCTGAAGTTGTATTTAGTTGATGTACCATCCACTCAGTCTTAACGATTTTATTATTGTAGGGCAAAGGCTGCTGGGTTCCCTCAACAACATGAGCCATTTGAAAGACAGTACCCATAATCATTCCTGCAACCACATGCATAACAGCGAAGCCAATGAGAATTTGCCATATTGAAAAATCGGTAAATAATAATGGAAAGCCCAAAATTACAAGTAAATAGGTGATTTTCGTTATTGCTAACTTAACAAGCTCTTTGTTTGGGTTGTAATTATGTTCTTTGATAATTCCTGATTTGTTGAACTTTATAAGCATAAAAACTTCACCAAATAATCTAATAAAAGTCATAAAGCCATAAAGTGGAAAAGCATATAAATGCTGATACCTATGATACTTTTTGATAGGAGCGTGCTCGCAAAGACGAATGATTGCTTTGGTTGAAATATCATCGTCATGTTCAAATATATTTGAGAAGGTATGATGCTTTATGTTATGCTGAATTTTCCAGTTAACAGTATTGCTTCCAAGTAAAAACATTGTTGAAGCAGCGAGGTCGTTTGCCCATTTTTTTGAGGAATAGGCTCCGTGTGCTCCATCATGCATTACCGACATTCCAATGCCGGCTTCTCCTATTCCCATAAGCACAACTAATCCTAAAGCAATAATTGGAAGAATTGGAGTTGATAGTATCAGAATAAAAGGAATGAGGTAAGCTCCCAACATCAAAATAGTTTTAATGTATAGAGTTAGATTTCCTTTTTTAGAGATTTTATTATCACTGAAGTAGCTGCCTACCCGTTCTCTTACTTCTTTTGCAAATGCTTGTTCATTGCTTTCATTACCTCGGAATTTAATCCTTTCCATAAATGTTTGATGATGATGTTTGACTAAGAATAAACCTTCTTGCGTTGAAATAAAATATTTCCTTCAGAAATTTATTTTAAAATAAGTGAAAAACAATGAATCTTAATGCCATGTTGGATAATTTATTTTACAAGAACTTTTGGTTTTGTAAAATCCTAAATCAAACACTTGACTTTAACTGTTTGTTTAATTGCATTTCTAACTTCGGCCATGAATCATTTTTATGTCAGCTAAAACTTCTGCAAAATAGGCTATCCCGATTTTATAATGAATAAGTAAGAATGAAATTCTTAGTCTTTTCAATTTCAGGGCTTAAATACCTGTCGTTTTCAATAAAAGGAACAACAGTTCTATAAGCATCGAGGATGCTCTGAAGTTTTGGAGATGTTTTGCCTGATTTTCTGAGATTGATAGCTTGTGAAGCATTTAATAGCTCTATGGCAAGAATAGTCTCAAGATTCTCTTTTACTCTCCAAGCCTTGGTTGCTGCATTGGCGCCCATACTTACGTGATCTTCCTGACCGTTAGATGAATCAATTGTATCGGCGGAGGCTGGTGTGCAGAGTTGCTTATTTTGGCTCACAATTGATGCTGCCGTATATTGAGGAATCATCAACCCGGAGTTTAATCCGGGTTTTGCAATTAGAAAAGCCGGTAAGCTTCTTCGACCACTTATGAGTTGATATGTTCTTCGCTCAGAAATACTTCCCACTTCGTGGAGAGCAATACATAAATAGTCTAAAGCCATGGCTAGGGGCTGTCCGTGAAAATTTCCTCCAGAGATGATAAGATCATCATCAGGGAAAATGGTAGGGTTATCTGTAACAGCGTTTAATTCTTTAGTAAAAACTGAACTCACATGGGAAACAACATCGTAGGTAGCTCCCAAAACCTGAGGTATACATCTAAAAGAATAAGGATCTTGTACATGCTTTTTCTCCTGGTAGGCAATTTCACTTCCCTCAAGGAGGCTCAGCACATCAGCAGCAATCTTCTGCTGCCCTTCATGATTTCTTACTTTATGTAACTGAGGCAAGAATGGCTCTATTCTACCATCAAATCCTTCGAGTGAGATGGCACTAATTGCAGTAGCCCAATGAATAAGACGATGCGCTTCAAGACAAAGACTAATGCCATAAGCATTCATGAACTGAGTGCCGTTGACTAATGCAAGACCCTCCTTTGATTGTAAAGTAAGAGGCTCAATATTTAAGATTTCGAGAGCTTCTTCTGAAGTTCTTTTGATGCCATTAACCCAAACATGTCCTTTACCGATAAGTGGCAGACTCATGTGGGCAAGCGGAGCGAGATCGCCGGAAGCACCCAGCGAGCCTTGTTGAAAAACAACAGGAGTGATTCTTTCGTTAAAGAGTAGCACTAGGCGCTCAACTAATTCGAGTCGAACTCCTGAGAAGCCAAGAGAAAGCGATTTGATTTTAAGCAAGATCATTAGCCTTG
>JBBEBC010000040.1:0-6443 GCA_040882555.1 Bacteroidia bacterium | reverse complement strand
TATGTTCTCTGCGGTTTTGCCAACTTTGCTTCCATCGGTATTCAGATTGGAGGTATTGGCTCTTTGGCTCCAGAAAAACGCCCTATTCTTGCTAGATTTGGTTTTAAAGCCTTGCTAGGAGGAACCCTTGCTTCCATCCTATCAGCGATAATTGTTGGGATAATTCTAGGCTAATTTTATTTTGACTTATACAGTTGAACCAATCTTTCTGAGGCCTCACTTACAGAAAGCTCTCCAGCTTGAACCTTTTTTTCTAGAATTTTCTTTTCTTTTTTAATTGCAGGATGTTGATTGAAATCATTGAGCAACTTCTCCTGAATACTCTCTTTAAGCCACCATTTTGATTGGTTTTCACGGTTTTGCTTGAAATAAGCAGTTGTCTTTAACTGAGACTCAAATTTCTCAATACTATTCCACACCTCTTCAAGACCAGTGCTATTGATCGAAGAACACAGAAGTGACAAAGGAATCCAGCCAGAATCGCTTGGTGGAAAAAGATGTAATGCTCTTTGAATATCAGACTTAGCTGCTTTTGAACGATTGAGATTATCTCCATCTGCTTTGTTAACAAGAACAATATCAGCCATTTCCATAATGCCGCGTTTTATGCCTTGCAATTCATCCCCAGCTCCAGCAATTGATAGAAGTAGAAACACGTCTACCATAGATTTCACAGCCGTTTCGCTTTGCCCTACTCCTACTGTTTCAATAAGTATGGTATCGAAACCTGCTGCTTCACAAAGGAAAATGCACTCCCTCGTTTTTCTAGCCACACCTCCTGAATTTCCAGAACTTGGACTAGGTCTAATAAAAGAATCAGGATGTGCTGCTAAATCATTCATCCTTGTTTTATCTCCAAGAATGCTACCTTTTCCTGATTCTGAACTTGGATCAACAGCCAATACTGCCACCTTTTTGCCCAACTTAAGGAGAAACATTCCAAAAGCTTCAATAAAAGTGCTTTTACCAGCTCCAGGTGAGCCTGTTATCCCAATCCTAAGCGAATTTCCTGAATGAGGTAGTATATGTCTAAGAACCTCCGCAGCGATAACTGAATCAGAATCTTTAACACTCTCAATAAGCGTAACGCTTGAGGCTAAAGCATTTTTGTCTCCCGCTAGTAGCTCATTTGCAAGCTTTTGAGGATTGAGTTCTTCCTTGCTCCTTTGCTTAATCTTTTCAATGATATCTGACCTTCTCCCTTGGTTCTTGTCTTTCATATCAACTGGCTATAATACCTTCATCAGAAAAGCTATAAAAGCCTGATTCAGTAACAATAAGATGATCAAGAAGTTGAATATCTAGGTATTTTACAGCTTGAGCAATTGACTTGGTTATTCTGATATCCTGCTCGCTGGGTTTTAGATTTCCTGAAGGATGATTGTGACAAATAATGAGAGTACTAGCGTTTGATTCAATCGCAAACCTCATAATGAGTCGAATGTCTGCTACAGTTGAAGAAATTCCTCCAGAGCTAATCCGTCGTGAATTGATAATCTTATTTGAGCGATTGAGGCACATTGCCCAAAATTCTTCATGGGGCAAATCACCAATGCGTGGAGAAAATATCTCATGAATGTCTTTGCTACAATGCACCTGCTTTCTCTGCAATGGTGCAGCTTCCTGACGTCTCCGACCAAGTTCTATTGCGGCAGTTAAAGTAATTGCTTTTGCCGGTCCAACACCTTGAAACTGTTGCAACTCTGGGATAGTAAGTTTGCCAAACTCAACAAGGTTATCGTTTACTGAATGAAGCATTCTTCTAGCTACCTCAACAGCGCTTTCATTTCGGGTTCCACTTCCAAGCAGAATAGCAATCAACTCAGCATCAGAGAGATGAGCTCTCCCAATACGTTCAAGCTTTTCTCTGGGCCTGTCGTTTTCATTCCAGGCTCTTATCGGTCGATATGTCTCATCTTCCCTGCTCATTCATCATAGTGGAAATACCTCCATTAAATTCGTCAACATAACTTTTCAAAGGGCCCCAAGACTCTTCATCAACAACAATTTCCTCAGGAATTACCATTCCCAATAGCGAGAAAGGTAAATCTGTCATTGCCATATATTCCACAAAGCTTTCCTGATGTCTTGCATCAATAGATACAACGACTCTCCCTTGACTTTCGCCAAAAAGAAAGGCATCGCGACGGATAGTCTCTTCAGTTCCAATGGAGAATCCTAATGAATTAACCATACTAGATTCCATCAGGTTAATGAATAACCCGCCATCAGACACATCATGAGCTGAAAGAATCATTTCGTCTTCAATTAATCTTCCCACAACATCTTGGAGCAAAAGCTCTTCATCCAAATTAAAATAAGGAGTAGAGCTTTTTCTTTGCTTATGCCATTTTACCAAATATTCTGAAGAACTGATGTCATTCTTAGTTTCTCCAAGCAAATAAATCAAATCACCCGCGTGTTGAAATGCGAGGCCCATTGTTTTGGTCTTATCTTCCACCAAACCAAGCATGCCTATTGTTGGTGTTGGAAATACAGGTATCGCGACTTCTTTGCCTTTGGCTGTTTGATTATAAAAACTAACGTTTCCACCGGTTACTGGAGTTTCAAAAGCTTCACAGGCGGCTCCCATTCCTTTGATGGCATGCACAAATTGCCAGTAAACCTCCGGGTTGTATGGATTACCAAAGTTGAGGCAGTTAGTTATCGCCATAGGCTTTGCCCCTGAACATACTAGATTTCTTGCAGCCTCAGCAACAGCAATAGATGCTCCCGTAAATGGGTCAGCGTGCACGTAACGAGCATTACAATCTACAGTTAAAGCAATTGCTTTATCTGTATTCTTAATATTCACAATTGCTGCATCTGCGGGCTTATTGGTGCTCATGTTGGCAGTACCAACCATTGAATCATATTGTTTTGTTACCCAGGACTTACTTGCAAGATTTGGGTCTCTCAAAAGAAACTTAGCAACTTCGTCTAGTCGTTCTGGCTCAGTAACTGAAACAATAGAGAACTTCTTTAGCTCTTGAAAATATGCTGGTTCTTTATACTCTCTATCATAAACTGGAGCCCCACCACCAAGTACAAGATCTCCTGCCGGAACATCTGCTTCCAACTCACCATTCATGTAATATTTCAATCGATCGCCGGCAGTAACTTCACCAATGATTGCATAATGTAAATCCCATTTACTAAAAACAGCCTCTACTTCATCTTCCCTTCCTTTTATCACAACCATTAACATTCTCTCCTGTGATTCGGAAAGGAGAATTTCCCAACCTAACATACCTTCTTGACGAGTTGGAACTTTATCCAACCATATGTCCATGCCATGCTCACCTTTGGCCGACATTTCTGAAGTTGAACAAGTAATCCCTGCCGCACCCATATCCTGCATTCCGATTATTGCTCCAGTTTGAATCACCTCAAGTGTTGCCTCGAGAAGCAATTTCTCTTGAAATGGATCACCTACCTGAACTGCAGGTAAATCTTTTGCTGATTCTTCCGTTAAATCGCCTGAGGCAAAAGTGGCTCCGTGAATTCCGTCTTTACCGGTAGAAGAACCAACAATATAAACTGGGTTTCCTACTCCGTAGGATGTTGCCGAGGCAGTTTCACCAACCTTAACAATTCCAGCCGACATAGCATTTACCAGTGGATTTTCATTGTACACCTCATCGAAAAAGACTTCACCTCCAACTACTGGAACACCGAAAGCATTGCCATAATCGCCAATACCTTTCACTACACCCTTCAATAACCATTTAGTACGATCTAATTCAGGATTCCCAAACCTTAGTGAGTTCAGTTGCGCAATTGGTCTAGCTCCCATCGTAAATATGTCACGGTTTATTCCTCCAACACCAGTAGCTGCTCCTTGATAAGGCTCAAGTGCAGAAGGGTGATTATGAGATTCTATCTTAAAAGCACATGCTAGTCCACCTCCAATGTCTACTAATCCGGCATTCTCTTCTCCTGCCTTGGCAAGAAGAGTTTCTCCTTCCCGCGGGAGCGTTTTAAGCCATTTAATGGAATTCTTATATGAGCAGTGCTCACTCCACATGACCGAGAAAATACTTAATTCAGTAAAATTAGGCGTGCGACCAAGTATGGAGCATATTTTATCAAATTCTTCTGGCAGCAATCCAAGTTTTGCTGCAATTTCCTTATCTGTTGGGGCTTGCGTAGTAGTTGACATAATTCTGATATGATTGCAAACCTACAAAATCCAAAGCCTTGTCTTGCCTTTGAGTCCTGTTTAAGTATGAACAGCAATGTTGATAAAATTGAGGATAAGAAGTTGCAACAACAACCAACTATCTCGAAAGGCTAGCTAAAGCTGTATCCTGTGTAATTTTGAGGACTAACCTCTTTTAACTCAAACTTTATAGCGTCACTTACTTGTAGCTGATCAATAAAGGAATGAATATCATCCATAGTAATCGTCTCCTTGCCTCTAGTCAATTCCTTAAGTGCTTCGTATGGCTTTGGATAACCTTCACGTCTTAACACCGTCTGTATAGCCTCAGCAATTACACTTGCATGCTTGTTTAAATCAGCTTCTAACGCTGACTTATTGAGTAACAGTTTTGAAAGTCCTTTAGAAAGTGATTTGTATGCTATTAAGCTATGCGCCAGTGGCATTCCTAAATTCCTTAAGACTGTTGAATCAGTTAAATCTCTTTGAAGGCGACTCACTGGAAGCTTCATTGCCAAATGATCAAACAAAGCATTAGCTAAACCTAAATTTCCTTCAGCATTTTCAAAATCAATCGGATTTACTTTATGAGGCATAGCAGAACTGCCAGTTTCACCAGCTTTTACCTTTTGCCTGAAGTATTCCATCGAGATGTAAGTCCAGATATCTCTGCAAAAATCTATCATGATCAAATTAACACGAATCATGTTTTGGCAAAATGCAGATAAATGATCGTAATGCTCAATCTGTGTTGTAGTGCGACTTCGATACAAGCCTAAGTCTTCGAGAAATAAATTTGAGAATTCGGGCCAGTTATAATCAGGAAATGCCACTTTGTGAGCATTGAGATTACCTGTTGCACCACCAAACTTAGCTGCCCATACTGTTGATTCAAGCATATGAGTTTGAATTTCAAGCCGCTCTGTAAAAACTTTAAACTCTTTTCCTAATGATGTTGGCGAAGCAGGTTGACCATGAGTTCTTGCTAGCATTGGAATAGACGCCCATTCCTCAGCAAGTGAGTTCAACTCATTGGTGATTTGATGAATGGCAGGAAACATTACCTCCTCTGCCGCCAGCTTTAATGAAAGTGGAATTGCCGTGTTATTTATATCCTGAGAGGTAAGTCCAAAATGAACAAACTCAATCAGATTCTGCATGCCCCAAGCTTCAAGTTTTTGTTTAACAAAATACTCTACTGCTTTGATATCGTGATTAGTAGTTTGCTCTATCTTCTTTATTTCTTTAGCATCATCAATACTAAAATCATTATAGATATTACGAAGCTTCGAGCAATCTAAATCTGAAATTGGACTAAGACTTCCACAGTTTGTTGATGCTAAACGGATGAGGTATTCTACCTCAACCTGAACCCTAAATTTAAATAGTGCGAACTCCGAAAAATAGGGCTTTAATTCTGCTGTTACTTTTGAGTATCGCCCATCTACAGGCGAAATTGCTTCCAAAGATGCATCCATGCTTTCTTACTAAGCAGCAAAAGTAAACCTAATCGGTAAAAATTGAAGCAGAATCATCAGCTGAATTTGCTTTTCCTTCCGCCGAAGGCGAAAAACCTAGCGTAACAAAGCGACTAAAGACTTTTCATTCATGCTTATATCTCGCGTTGAAACAAATCTACCTTCTAAAATCAGCATATAACGGCCGGGACCTAAACTCGATAAATCGAGCTTCACCATATCATGATGAGGTTTCACACTTGGAAAGCACAGAATCTCATGTCCATTCGGATTTATAACATGAATGGCTTTAACTTCCTGATCGTCATCTGTTTCAACGTATACCAAGCCCTTTTGATTTGCAACTGCATAAATAAGGTTCACAGGTTTTTCTACTTCTTTCTTCTTTGTTTTTGCTTCTTTTATCGCCTCCGAATGAGTATCAACAGATACGGTATCTAATACTGCTTCAACTTTTTTATCAATAATCTCGACTGGATAAACAGAACTCATATACATTAAATCATCATAAGATTCATCTATATAAGTTTGAGCAAATGCATGTGAACCAAGAAAAATTAGAGAAAAACGGAATAGCAATTTTTTCATGGCAGTCGTTTTACAAATTTCAGAACTATTTAATTAGACTAAAGCTAGAAGGTCGCGTGCTTTGCCGAAATCATGCCAGACTCGATTTATTTCACAAAAAAAAACCCCGAATAAACGGGGTTCAAAACCTTAATTCCTTTATTTAGACATGACCTCTGCCATGGTTTTACCAATAATTGCGGGAGAATCGACTACGTGAATTCCGCACTCTCTCA
>JBBEBC010000039.1:0-38415 GCA_040882555.1 Bacteroidia bacterium | reverse complement strand
GCAAACTTCTCTTCTGGAATTGATTATGGAGCCTCATCAACCCTAAGATATGCGGTTGGGGGGACCAAAACTGTTGCAAATGAGTGGTTTATTAATTCGGTTATCGCAGGAAGTGGAACACCAAACAATGTAATCGTAGACAATACAAGTACGATAAACCTACCCTTTTTAGATATAGGTATGGCAGGGGATTTAACAATTGAAGGCACTGTTAATATGAATGTCACTTCTGGTGATCTCCAAATAGGAAAGAATTGGCTTCGAAGAATTGGAGGCGTTTTTAACCCAAATAATCGTGCAGTAATTTTTGGAGGAACTTCTCCTTCAACCATAACTTTAGAAGGTGGAGGAACTGAATTTTTTAATTATCTAATAGTCGATAAGAGCGCAAATACTGTCTTTTTTAGCAACAGTCCAGCAACAGATATTACGGTAAATGCATCAATAGGTAATGTTTTGGAGTTGCGGAATGCAAGTACTGTAAATCTTAATGGAAGGACTTTAGCACTTACTGGCACTGGAGGAAACATTCGAACTGTTTCAGGTGTGAGTCAAATTATCGGGAGCTCTGCAAGTGTTTTATCTATTTCTAACGGAACCAAAACAGTTACTTCTTTTGGAGGTAGCTTAAGTTTTGGTCCAAACGTTACTGTTGCTCTTAATTCAGGAATAAACTTCGGAAGTAATCTCAGCACAATTAATGGAACTCTACAAATAGCATTGGGAGGTTTTGTTACTGGAAACGCTCCGATTTATGGAACTAATTCAATTCTAAGATATTTCACCGGTTCTAATTACGGAAGAGGATTAGAGTGGAGTGCAATTTCAGGTGCAGGTTATCCATTTAATGTTCAGATTGATTTCAATGGTACACCAACAACACTTGACCTAAGCAATGGAGGTTCAGCTCTAAGGAGAATCGCAGGAAATCTTGTTCTTAACGATGGAGGTAATCTAACGATGGGAAATATGACTGATGGATTAGAAGTTCTTGGTAATGTATCAATTGGAGGAACTAGCTCAGGAAGCTTAACTCTTTCAAGTACTTTTGGTGGAGATTTGTTCGTAGGAGGAAATTTAAGTAGAAATACAGGAGGCGTTTTAACTCAAAACTCTCGAGAAGTGAGCATGTTCGGCACCCTAAACCAAACAATCACGGGTTTACCAACTATTGATTTCTTAAGAATTGCAAACACCGGAACAAGTCCAAACAACCGAGTGATACTCACCTCAAATACACAAGTAAACAATAGATTATTTCTCGAAAATGGACAATTTGATTTGAATGGATTTGCGGTAACAATGGTAAATCAAAGTCAGATAAGGAGATCTTCGACAAATGCTACTATGAGTTCAGTTCCTACTATTGGTGTAGGAGATCAAATTGATATGAGATACGATGCTACTTTGACCACGGGTATTGAATATCCTGCGTCGAACCTTGTAGTAAGAGACCTTGAAATATCTGCAGGGACTTTAACTCTTGGCGGGAATCGCACATTGAATAGAGATATTAAGTTTTCGGGAGATTTGAATTTATCAAATTTCACGCTTACTCTGAGAGGCAGAAGTAATACACCAGGTGTAAACGGAAATATAGAAATTACTTCAGGCAATAGAACAGTTACTGGGTCAGCTGGTTCTGTGTTTGAAATTGTAGGATTAAATGGAAACAGTCCAATTGAATTCTCTAAGACAGTTACCAATCCTGGAAGTGGGACATTAAATTTTAGCTCAGATGTACTTGTTTCTATTGGAGATGGTAGAATGGATTGGGGAACTGGCAGCCCTGTTACTGTTAATGGGGTCTTACAAGTGAAGCTTGGAGGTTCTGTATTCCCTAATCCGTGTTATTTTGGTATCAACTCGACACTCAGATTTTCTAATACTGTTGATTACGGGGTACCTGCCACAGATTACACTTGGGCTCCGGGAGCTATTAATTCTGGCTTACCTGGTATCCCATGGAATGTTGAGGTGAATGACGTAGGAACAGAACTTCAACTCTTAGATACACGTTCACTTAGAGGCAGCCTTTTTATTACCAATGGTACATTTTCCTTAATGCCTTCTTATACTGGCTCTTTTAACCTAGGCGGTGATTGGATTAGAACAGGAGCACTTAGCGCGTTTAATCATAATAATAAAAAAGTTGTTTTTAATAGACAATCAACTGGCAACCAGAATATTCAAGTTAGCAGTGGTGTTACCTCAGAGATTTTCTACGATTTAGAGATTTCGCCTATCAGCGGAAATTTAATTCTTGGAACCTCCACTGATGTAGAAGTTGACAACACACTCAGTTTTGTTTCAGGTAAGATTGATTTGAACAGCTCTTCAAATACGCTCATCATAGGAACAGCTTCAGTAAATGGCAGCTTTTCAGGAGCAAGTGCCACTTCTTACGTTATTAGCAATGGAGCAAATATTCGACAGTATAGCAATTCCAATGGAACATATACATTCCCAGTAGGAGATGCTTCTAATTTCACACCAATTGACGTAACACTTATTTCAGGTGGTCAAACTGCAAGTTATCTCAACGGGCGTGTTGTTGCAGCTTCTCATCCGAACATTGTGACTGCTACAAACTATATAAATAGGTATTGGGTAATTGAACCAATAGGTTTAGCAGCTTCTCCATCTTATAATGTTGCATACACATATGCAAGTGGTGATTTAACCGGCCCAGCTGCAAGTCTTTATCCTTCTAAGTGGAGTTCATTGGGCTGGATTGCCTCTCCAGGTTCTTCTGCAAATGCAATTGATGGTACTTCCGCAAATCATAATATTGCTGGGAGAACATTTGGCTGGGATGGCTTAACTACATTCTCTGAATTTACTGCTGCCGGAGATGGATCTCCGCTTCCTGTTGAATTACTTGGATTTAATGCAAATGTATCTACGGCAGGCGCTGTGCTTACAGATTGGATTACTGCTTCAGAAATTAACTGCTCTCACTACATTGTTGAAAAATCAATAAATGCACTTGATTATGAATATGTTGGTAGAGTTGTTGGGTCCGGCAATTCAAGTCTTACAAATACATATTCACTTGAAGACAAAAATCCATATTCAGGAGTTTCATATTATCGATTAACTCAATTTGATTTTAACGGAGAATCAGAAATCTTTACGCCTGTTGCAGTGAATTTAAGGTCAGCTAATACCAATGTGAGTATCTATCCAAATCCAGCAAAAGATTTCACCTATGCCAACATTAGTACTCAAGAGATAAAAGACAAAGTTGAAATTTCTATCCTAGACATTTCAGGAAGAATTATTTATACCTATCAAAATCAGATTACTGAAGGTGATAATTTGATTCAAATAGACACGTCGAATCTACCCTCTGGGCACTATTTCATAAGCCTTCAGTCTGAAAAAGGAATAAACCTAAATCAGCCTCTCATCCTAAACTAAAAAATCAAATAAATATGACTTACGCCTTGCCCCCATTCGGGCAGGGCGTTTTTGTTTTGTATGCCTCATAATCTGAATTACCTTTACCCCATTAATTTAACTAATATATGTTCGAAGAACCTGTTGACAAATCTTTGATGTCGGCAACAACCGATTCAATAAGCACTGCATTTATTCAAAGAGTTTACTCTTGGATGACACTTGCATTAACCATCACTGCAGTTGCAGCATACCTTACTATTTCATCTGAAGCATTATTGAATTTCATTTTTGGTAATAGATTCGTCTTTTTCGGGTTAATTATCGGTGAACTACTTCTTGTTGGATCTTTAGTAGTAGCCGTGAAAAGAATGACGCCTACAGTTGCTACTTTAGTATTTATAGGTTATTCAGCCCTCAATGGTTTAACACTCTCGACGGTATTCTTAATGTATACCTCAAGTTCTATTGCCTTAACTTTCTTCATTACAGCAGGAACCTTTGCCATAATGAGTATTTATGGATATACAACGAAAGCTGATTTAACCAAGATTGGTAACCTTGCTTTCATGGCACTTATCGGGATTATTCTTGCTTCCATTGTGAATTTCTTCCTTAAAAGTGAAATGTTATACTGGATTATCAGCTACCTTGGAGTAGCTATATTTGTTGGGCTTATAGCTTACGATACTCAGAAAATCAAACAGATGAGTTATGAGTTGGATGTAGCTAGCGATGAAGGCAAAAAAGCTTCCGTTCTTGGCGCTTTAACTCTTTATCTCGATTTCATTAACCTTTTCCTTTTCTTGCTTCGCTTATTCGGAAGAAGAGACTAATCATTCAAATTTAAAAAATGAAAAACACTTCAGTAACGGGAGTAATACTCGGTTTAATTCTACTATTACCATCTTTTGTAGATGCAGGAAATCAGGATTCCAAGCCTAAAAAACCAAAACTTGAAAAAGGCATGTATGCCGAAATAACTACGTCGAAAGGAGTTATTTTACTTGCATTAGAATTTGAAAAAACCCCATTAACAGTTGCAAATTTTGTTGGTTTAGCGGAAGGAAAAATCCCAAACAAAGCAAAGGAAGCAGGTGTGCATTATTACGATGGGTTGAAATTTCATAGAGTTATAAAAGACTTTATGATTCAAGGTGGAGATCCTGCTGGCAATGGCACAGGAGGTCCAGGTTATAATTTTAAAGATGAGTTTGTTGATGATCTAAAGCATACTGGTCCAGGTATTTTATCTATGGCAAATGCAGGTCCTACAACAAACGGGAGCCAATTTTTTATTACTCATAAAGCTACACCATGGCTAGATGGGAAGCACACAGTTTTCGGACACGTAGTGAGCGGTATGGACATAGTTAATTCTATTGTTCAAGGAGATACTATTGAAAAAGTAAAAATCATTCGAAAAGGTAAGCCTGCGAAGAAGTTTGACGCAGTCAAAACTTTTAACATGCTTAACGATTCAAAAAAATAATCAAAATGAAAAACATTCTATCTATTTTCTTTGTCTTTGGCGCCCTCTTTCTTAAAGCACAGTCGCCAAATATTGAACTTACTCAAGTATCATCAGGGTTCAATACGATAACATGTCTTGCCCATTGCAACGATAACCGTGTTTTTGTACTTGAACAGGCCGGTAAAATAAAATTCTTTGATCCTTATTTGGGAGGAAATATCGAATTTCTCGATATCCAAGCAAGAGTTAATGACTCGGGCAACGAGAGAGGTCTTTTAGGTTTAGCATTCCCAACAGATTACAAACAAACCGGAAAATTCTATGTCAATTATACTGCTTCAGGAGGCACGACGCGTATCTCTAGATTCTCGGTTTCAGCATCTGATTCAAATGCCGCAGACCCAAATTCTGAAGAAATCCTTTTAGCTATAACTCAGCCTTTTTCAAATCATAACGGAGGAAACATTCTTTTCGGTCCCGATGGCTATTTGTATATTGGTATGGGTGATGGCGGAAGCGGTGGTGATCCAAATAACTATTCACAAAACCGCCAGAGCTTGCTTGGTAAAATGCTTCGCATTGACGTAAGTGGAGAATCGGGATATACTATTCCAGCGGATAATCCATTTGTTGGAACAAATGACCCCAACAACCTCGTTTTAGATGAAATTTGGTCAATTGGAGTGAGAAATCCATGGAAATATAGTTTCGATCGACTTTCAGGCGATTTATGGATTGCTGATGTTGGTCAGGATGCACAGGAAGAAGTTAATTTCCAGGCAGCTGCATCCTTAGGGGGTGAGAATTATGGTTGGAGATGTTATGAAGGCACTGCAAACTTTAATACATCAGGCTGCACTGGAAGCTCAAATTACGAGTTTCCTATTTTCACCTTTAACCATTCGGCTTCCAACGGATGTTCAATTACAGGAGGGTTTGTTTACCGAGGTGTATTTGCAGGAGAGCTATATGGCAGATATTTAGTGACGGATTACTGCAGTGGTAGAATTTGGTCTATCCTTCAGGAAGATGAAACAACATTTTCTAACATTGACCATGGTCAGTTTAATACTTTCACTTATACAGCCTTTGGAGAGGATAAGTATGGTGAACTTTACCTTGCCCGTCAAAACGGTATTATTTATCGAATTGGAGCCATTAACTCGGATCCTTCAGCAATCATAAATCCATCTTTTACTTCACTTTGCCCAGGAGAAACTCTTACTCTTGAAACTCAATTCAACCCTTTGCTGAGCTACAATTGGTTTAAGGATGGTAATTTAATTCTAGGCGCCAATTCATCCACATTTGAAGTTAGCGAAGTTGGATCTTATTCTGTCCAGGTTATTGTTGAGAATGATGCATCAAGTATTTCAGAGGAACGTGTTATTACCATTGCACCTGAACCACCAGTTTTAACGGCTTCTGCTGAGCTAGAAGTTCTTTGCGATGATGCAGCTTTTCCTGTGTCATTAACTGGTGCGCCTATCGGTGGAACTTTCAGCGGTGTTGGCGTGGTGAATGCTTCTTTCGACCCTTTTGATCTTCCTCCAGGGGATTATGATATAAGCTATAACTATACTTCTGCCGAAGGATGTAATTCAGAACCAGTTGAATTTACTATCATTATTAGAGAATTACCAGAGGTAAGTATCGAAGGTATCGACGAAATTTATTGCGCCAACATTGACATTGCAGTGATGCCTACCTTGATTCCTGAAGGGGGCCTTTTCTCTGGTCCAGGAGTTAGTAACGGCTTGTTTTCACCTTCATCAGCAGACATCGGCGAGAACGAATTGTCGTACACTTATTCTGATGCCTTTGGTTGTGCTAACACAACAAGCATTACTGTAACTGTCGATGAATGTTTAGGATTATCTTCTTTCGAAAATTCTATCCAGGTTCAACCAAACCCTACGTCAGGATCTCTTTTAGTTAAAGTGCCAAAAACAGAAAGTAACTTATTGATTTACAAAATGATAAATTCACTTGGACAAATTGTAATTACCCCAACTCGCATAAACAACTCAACATCTGAATCATTCACCATTGATCTATATGATCTTTCTTCTGGAATATATTTTCTTGAGATTGAGGATGGTGTTAAAACTTACAGAACAGCTATTATTAAACAGTAAATTCTTTACCCACAATTTAAAACCATTCATGAAAAAAATTTTAATTGCTTTAATTTTCGTCTTACCCCTAGGTGCTTTGAAATCGCAAATCGAAACACCAAGACCAAGCCCCATGTCAACAGTAACTCAAAAAGTTGGGTTAACTGAGTTCAGCGTTGTTTATTCAAGGCCCTCAGCTAAAGACAGACTTGTTTTTGGAGATGTTGTTGAATTTGACAAGATTTGGAGAACAGGTGCAAACATGGCTAGTGTTTTCAAAGCTGATACAGATTTTAAAATAAACGGAGAATCTGTACCTGCCGGAGAATATGCTTTATTTACTATTCCTGGTAAAGAAAAGTGGACGGTCATCCTAAATAAAACAGCGAAGCAATCAGGTGCTAGCAATTATAAGGAGGAAGAAGACCAAATACGCTTTGATGTTATGCCAAAGAATTATGCCTCAACAACTGAGTCATTTACTATTCAATTTGCCAACCTCAATGATAATAAAGCTAGTGTAGAACTTATCTGGGCAAATACTTTAGTAAGCTTCGATGTGACAGTTGAATATGACGAAGTCATAATGAAGCAAATTGATGAAGTGATGGCTGGTCCAGGAGCTGGAGCTTATTATAATGCAGCAAGCTACTATTACAAGAATAACAAAGACCTCAACAAAGCTCTCACTTGGGTGAATAAGTCCCTTGAAAGTGGTGAACGCTATTGGGTTATGAGCCTAAAAGCTCAAATCCAAGCTGGACTTGAAGATTATTCAGGTGCCATTCTTACTGCAGCAAAAGCCAAAGAAATGGCTGCTACAGAAGGTGACGATGCATATGTTAAAATGAACGAGTCCAGAGTTTCTGACTGGGCGACTAAAGTCACCAAAAAGAAATCAAAGAAGTAAAGTTCCATCCGCCGTTAGGCGAAAAAAAACATACTATGAATTTAAGAATCTGCCTGATCCTGACTGCCTTATTAAGCCTCTCAGAATCAGGCATTTCTCAATCTACTCAAAAGCCAAAACTTGTTGTAGGTATTGTTGTAGATCAAATGAGATTCGACTACCTATATAAATATTGGGACAGATACGGTAATGATGGCTTTAAAAGGCTAATTTCAGAAGGTTATCAATGTAAAAACCTTCAATTTAACTACGTCCCTACTTACACGGGGCCTGGTCACGCTTCAATTTATAGCGGAACAACTCCCCAGCGCCATGGTATAGTTTCTAATGATTGGTATGATGTAAGACTCAAGAAATCAACTTATTGTGCGGAAGATCCAACAGTAGCCACAGTTGGGTCTGAAACGATAGGTGTAGGAAAAATGTCGCCAGTTAGCTTACTATCAACCACGGTTGGAGATGAATTAAGAGTTGCCACTAACCTGCGCTCACGAGTTTTTGGAATCGCATTAAAAGATAGAGCGTCTATATTACCTGCCGGACATGCTGCAAATGCTGCCTATTGGTTTGATTCAAAAAGCGGAAACTGGGTCAGTAGTACCTATTACATGAAGGCATTACCTTCTTGGATAAGTAAATACAATGAAACACAGCCTGCCATGAACTATCTCAAAGGGAAGTGGGAAACCCTTTATGATATTAAGAGTTATACTTCAAGCAAGGCAGATTCGAATGCTTACGAGCAACTTTTCAAAGGCCAAACTGCACCAGTCTTTCCATATGACTTAAGTAAATTGATGGTTCTTAACGATGGTCAGGAATTAATTAGAACCACGCCATTTGGTAATACGATAACAAGAGAATTTGCCACTGAACTCATTCAAGCTGAAAAGCTTGGAAAAGGAGATTTCACTGATATGCTTTGTGTTAGCTTCTCATCTACCGATTACGTTGGACATCATTTCGGGACCGATGCAATTGAAACGGAGGATACTTACTTAAGACTGGATAAAGAAATAGCAACTTTATTAAGCTTTCTAGATAGCTGGGTTGGGAAAGACAATCTCCTTGTTTTCTTAACAGCCGACCATGGTGGAGCAACCGTTCCCTCCTATTTAATGGATTTAAAGGTTCCTGGAGGATATATGAATTACTCAAATGTATCAGCAAAGGTAAATCAGTGGATAAAGGATTTTAGTGGTTTAGATTCGGTGCTCTTAAAGTTAACGAATGATCAGTTGTATCTTGATGAGAATGCCATATTAAAAGCTGGAAAAGACCCCAATGAAATAGAGCAAATGCTTGCCGACAGTTTAATTACTTTGGAAGGTATACATTGCACATCAACGGCAGATTTGATGAAAAACAATGAATACACCTTAGGAACAAAAGCCTTGATTCAAAAAGGATTTTATCCAAAACGAAGTGGACAGGTTATGATGAGTATGGAGCCAAACTGGATTGAGTATAAACGAGCAGGAACCACTCACGGCTCAGCTTATTCGTATGATACGCGTGTCCCGATGTTATGGTATGGATGGGAAATCGAGCCAGGAGAAAGTGTAGATTCCTATTATATTGACGATATAGCGCCTACTTTGAGTTGGCTTTTGAACATTCCATTTCCAAATGCATGTTCTGGAAAACCAATAAAATTACCTTTAAAATAAAGCATGAGTCATTTACACTACAGCTTTGGTTGGGAAAAAGCTAATACCCAGCTTATTCACATTCTCTTTAAGATTGGAAATGTAAAGGAAGAAATTCTTGAGGTAAATCTTCCATCTTGGAGACCAGGGCGTTATGAAATAACCAACTTCGCTAAGAATATAATTCATATAGGCGCAGTGAATGAAAAGGGAGAAATCCTTAGCGTGATAAAAACGTCAAAAGACAGCTGGAATATCGAATGTAAAGGAGCCAGCACAATTAAAATAAAATACACCTACCATGCTGCAATTTTGAATGCTGGCTCGAGTTGGTTAGATGAAAATCAGCTGTATATAAATCCTGTTAATTGCTGCCTGTATCTTCCTTCTAGGATTTCAGAGGAATGCGAAATCGAACTAAAAATCCCTGATAATTATAAGATTGCAATTGATAAGAAGACTCTTAACTGCAAAAACAATTTTATATTTAAATCATTTGATGAATTAGCAGATACGCCTTTCATCGCCTCTGCGAATCTCAAGCATATTCAGTTCGAAGAAAAAGAGCATGTCTTTCATCTTTGGTTTCAGGGAGTAAACGATATTCCAGAAGATAGATTAATTAAAGATTTCAGAGCATTTTGTTCTGAGCAACTTAGCACAATGGGTGATCTTCCTGGGAATGAATATCACTTCATGTTTCAAATTCTGCCGGAAAAGTTTTATCATGGAGTAGAACATACTTATTCTACAGTTTGTGCCTTGGGACCTGCAGCCGATGTTTTTAATGTTCCCTTGTATGATGAATTTCTGGGAGTAAGCTCACATGAGCTCTTTCATGCTTGGAATGTGAAGACAATTCGACCTGTTGAGATGCTTCCTTACCAATTTAACAAGGAGAATTATAGTTCTTTAGGTTGGGTATATGAAGGAATTACTACCTGGTATGGTGATGCTTTCCTTTTCAGATCGGGAGTTTTCAATTTTGAGCAGTTTTCAAAAACCTTGGATGAAAAGCTTAAAAGGCATTTCACAAATTATGGACGGTTTAATTTATCTGTTGCAGAATCATCCTTTGATACTTGGTTAGACGGTTACGTGGCTGGAGCCCCTCATCGTAAAACATCCATTTATACAGAGGGTAGTTTAATTTCCTTTATTCTTGATGGCAGAATTAGGCAATTCAGTGATGATAAAGCTTCGCTTGATGATCTTATGCGAAAGCTGTATGTGGATGCAAAAAAAGGCAAGTCCTATTCGAGAGCGCGTCTCATTGAACTTCTTGACGAGCTTGCACATCTTGATCATGAAACATTCTTTAGCACATACATAGAAGGTTGTACTGATTTAGAACCATTGTTAAGAAAGTACTTGCAAAGAATTGGTTTAGATCTTATTAAAACGACTGTTTTTTCAGACTTTGAACATAAACTTGGCTTAAGATTGAATCCATTGGTTGCAGATGCAGAAGTCTTATTGGTAGCACCAGACTCTCCCGCTGAATTAGCAGGATTAATGTCTGGAGATAAGCTAATAGCTTTAGATGGATTTCAGTTCAACCAGGTCTTTCGATCAGATAAATATTTTGAAGGAAGTATTGGTCTGCATGCCTTTTCTCAGGGAAAACTCAAAGAATTCAGAATCAAAGCAGAAACTGCTGATTGGTTTATGAGTAGGAAAATAGCTATTCTTGAAAATGCATCTTTAGAACAAAGGCAGGCATTTAAATCATGGTCGGGACAAGATTACCCGGGCTAAGTCCCAATTAAGTTTTTAATTTTAATCCAAACTCAGGAAAAATGCAGCTTTATTTTGAATCATCCGATTTACGCGAAGCAGAAAAATTAGTTAAATCAGGTATAGTTAATGGACTAATTGCTAATCCTGACTTGATGAATCGTTATGGCAATGGCGATACAGATTCACTTATTATCAAGTTAAGCAAACTTTCTGAACACCTCCAAATAGAGCCAAAAGGAGAGACTTTTGAGGTCTGGATTACAGAAGTTCAAAGATTAATTTCCTTAGGTCTTGATAAAGAGAAAACCTACTTCAGCCTTCCAGTTACATTGCATGGAATCAAGGCTTGCAATGAATTAAGTGCTAAGGGAATAAAAGTAAGTATCAACTTTGTTTACACATTACATCAAGCATATTTAGCAATGAATGCAGGTGCTAAAATGATAAATGTGATGGTTGGGGAGCTACAAGAAAAGGGATATGATGGATTATCCATTCTTGATGAATGTATAAAGATGCGTGACTCATATAATTACCCATGCAAAGTGATGCTTGCATCTGCCAATTCAATGGAGCATATGCGAAATGCCTTGCATTATAGAGCTGATGCTATTGCAGTTCCAAATTCACTTTTACTGGCATTGCAGGAGAATATGCTAATCAACCCGGGTGCAGAGAAATTTATTCAGCAAAAGAAGTTGCATTCTTTAAAAGTGAAGGATATTCTAAAAGGGAATAATCCTCAAATTAATGTAGGAGCAAGTATTGTTGACGCAGTGGTAGAAATGACCAAGGGAGGCATGGGAGCGATTGCTGTTTTAGAACATGGTTCGCAACTAAAAGGTGTATTTACCGATGGTGATTTACGCCGGCTGCTTCAATCTAAGGGAGATAAAATACTCCAAACAAGACTTTCAGAGCTAAGTTTTAAAGAGCCTGTTACGATAGATGCGCAAAGCTCACTTCAAGAGCTCTCAACTATGTTTAAGAATAAAAGAATTGACAATATTTTAGTTACCTCTGCAGGGGAACTAATAGGTATGGTAGATATTCAAGATTTGAATCTTTGATTTTACTCTTCTTTTAAACATGGTTAATTGACATTAACAATTTTGAAGATTTTGGCATACTCCAGGAATTCATCTTTTGCTAATTCAATGTTTCCTTTACCATCTCCAAAGTTGATATATCCGTAATATTTTGTGTCATATCCTTGAAGCGCAGCTTCATAAGGTCTAAGTATTACGTTATCATCTTTAAGTCCCTCTTTGCGGAGTCTTTCTACTCTTTCACGCACTCTTTGGTCCATAGGCTTAGCTCTTTCAGCGGCTTCAAATGCCTCTTTAGCAGCTTTCTCTTCTGCAGTCTTACGAATTGCTTCTTGTCTAGCTCTTTCATCTGCTTCCAATTTAGCTTTAGCATCTGCTTCAATTTTCGCTTTATCAGCAGCTGCTTTTGCAATTGCTTCCTGACGAATTCTTTCAGCTTCTTCCTTAGCAAATTTTTCTTCAGCGTCCTTCTTAGCCTTTTCTGCAGCAGCCTTAGCGATAGCTGCTTCTCTTGCTTTTTCCTCTGCTTCTTTCTGAGCTTTTTCTTCTGCTTCTTTCTTAGCTTTTTCTACAGCTGCCTTTGCTATTGCTTCCTCACGCGCCTTAACTTCAGCATCCTTTATAGCTTTCTCAGTTGAATCTTTAACAATCTTTGCTCTGATTTCAGCTTCCTTTCTTGCTACTTCCATAGCAATTGCCGCAGCTTTCAGGCGCTCTTCCTCTTCACGTTTAACCCTGTCAAGAGAATCCTTCTCTGCTTTAGCTTTCTCTTCAGCAATAATCTTTGCCTTAGCCTCTGCTTCCTTACGTAAACGATCAGCTTCTTCTTTTGCAGCTTTTGCTTTTGCTTCAGCTTCTTCATTTGCTTTCTTCTCTGCTTCAGCTTTTAGACGAGCGTCTTCCTCAGCTTTTTTCTTGGCAAGTTCTTCAGCTTCTTTTTTAGCTTTTGCTTCAGCCTCTGCTTTAAGTTTAGCTTCTTCCTCTGCTTTTTTCTTAGCTAGTTCCTCAGCTTCTTTTTTAGCTTTAGCTTCAGCTGCTATCTTTTCCTTCTCAGCTGCAGCTTTAGCTAATGAATCGGCTTTAGCTCTTTCCTCAGCCTCTTTCAACAATTTTGCTTCGGTAGCCAATCTCTCCTTTTCAGCTTCTGCATTTGCTAGTGCATCTGCTTTAGCCTTTTCATCAGCCTCTTTCTTTGCTTTTGCTTCAGCAGCCAGTCTTTCCTTTTCGGCTTCAGCTTTTGCAAGTGAGTCTGCTTTAGCTTTGTCTTCAGCTTCTTTCTTTGCTTTTGCTTCAGCAGCCAATCTTTCCTTTTCGGCTTCAGCTTTTGCAAGGGCATCTGCTTTCGCTTTATCATCAGCCTCTTTCTTTGCTTTCGCTTCGGCAGCTAATCTTTCCTTTTCGGCTTCAGCTTTTGCAAGTGCATCTGCTTTCGCTTTGTCTTCAGCCTCTTTCTTTGCTTTTGCTTCGGCAGCTAATCTTTCCTTTTCGGCTTCAGCTTTTGCAAGTGAATCAGCTTTGGCTTTTTCCTCAGTCTCTCTTTTCAGTTTATCGGCCTCTGCTTGAGCGATAGCTTCTTGTTTAGCCTTTTCTTCGGCTTCTAATTGAGCTTTTCTTAAGCTTTCCTTATCTGCTTTAGCTTGTTCTTCTGCAATTCGTTTGGCTTCTTTCTCGGCTTCAATTCGAGCTCGTTCGGCAGCTTCAGCATCTTTTCTAGCTTGTAATTCAGCTTCTTTCCTTAAACGCTCCTGTTCTTTCTCATTTAGCTTAGCTAATTCTTCCGCTTCCCTATCAGCTTTCCTTTTTGCTTCTAGTTCCTCTTTTGCTTTCAATTCTGCCATTTTCATGGCTTCGGCAGCTGACTGTAACGAATCTTTTCTGTATTGTTCTCGCTGCTTATCACTAAGCTTTGCAAGTTCTGCTTCTCTCCTTGCCTTTTCAAGCTCTTCTTGTCTTGCCTTCTCGGCAGCTTCCTTCGCTAACCTTTCTTTCTCTTGTTGTTCTTTCAGAGCCTTTTCCTCTGCTTCACGTCGAGCTTTTTCGGCTGCGCTAGCGTCTAGTTTGGCTCTCTCAAGTGAGTCTTGACGAGCCTTCTCTGCAGCGATCTGATCCAAACGAGCTTGTTCATCTGCATCTTTTTTAGATCTCTCGGCCGCTTCCCTAGCCTCTCTGTCAGCCTTTTCTTTAGCTATAGCATCTTGTCTTGCTTTCTCTTCAGCATCTTTTCTTGCCTGTTCTTCAGCTAAACGCTTTAGTCGCTCTTCTTCTTCAAGTGCTTTTCTTCTTTTAAGATCATCATCAAGTTTAGCTTGTTCTGCAGCCTCTCTTTCAGATTTAGCAAGTGCCAAAGCCTCTCTCTCTGCCTTATCTTGAACTTTTCTTGCAGCAATTAAAGAATCCTCAGCTGCCTTTAAACGCTCTGATTCAGCTTTCCGCGCAGCAATTTCTTCTGCTTTCTTCAACTCAGCAAGTCGTTTCTCCTCCTCAAGTCTAGCGAGTTCTTCAGCAGAGTTCTTTTTAGCTGAAGCTAGCTCTCGATAAGTTTTCATTTCACGATTTGCTAATCTATCGAATGGCTCTTTGAAGTCAAAGTTGTAGAAATCGTCGTTATAATAAATCTCATGAGTTATTTCATATGGCATCTCGGCTATCTCTGGCTTTAGGCTTACGTTAAGCTCATAATCAGGGAAGCCTTCCTCAATTCGATCTGCTGGACAATATGTATTTATAATAACCTTCGTTGATACAAACCCATTTTTTGTGAAGGTAACCTCACAACTCTTGTTCAATCCAACTCGTATTTGAAATCGCCCGGTTTCTTTATCAATTTTGAGGTATTCGTTTCTGCCATTGCAAAGGAGTCTCACCTCAGAGCCTTCAGAAATGTTTCCACCACTGGCAGAAAACAAACCATCAAACACCAAAAAATCCTTTTTCCCTTGAGCTGAAAGATCAAGTAAATGAAGAAATGTAAAAATTATAAGTAGAAATACTGCTTTAATATTCATTATTGATTCTCAGAGCAGTTTATTCTTTTCAAAGTGAAAAAACAAACTATTCAAAATTACACGCAAAACTAAAAACTGTAAACGATTAAATTAAGTATCTGTTTCGAAATTTTCTTGGAAATATCAACAATAAGATAGCAAAAACCTCACTAATTCCATGAAACGTATGCGAATACAATTAATCCAAACGCGATAATGCCATTTCGGAAACAGTCTTACCTATTGATAATGATGATGTTGCAGCAGGAGATGGTGCGTTTAGTACATGTATAATTCGCTCATTTTCTAGAAATGCAAAATCATCAATTAATCCTCCATATTTATCACACGCTTGAGCTCGTACACCAGCACCAGCAGGCACGAGATCCGATTGTTTTAATTCTGGCACAAGCTCTTGAAGGGCTCTAGTGAATGCTGCCTTATTATAAGACCTATAAAATTCACCCATACCTGTTTTCCAATATTTGATTGCAACCTTCCGAAATCCTGGCCAACTTATAGAATCCCATAGTTCAGAGAAGTTAATTGAAGTCTTGGTATATCCTTCGCGCTTAAAAGCGAAAACTGCGTTGGGACCAGCCTCAATACCTCCTTTAATCATTCGAGTAAAGTGAACTCCAAGAAATGGAAAATTAGGATCAGGGACAGGATAAATCAGATGTTTTACAAGTGATTGAGCTTCCTTTTTTAGCATATAATATTCTCCCCTGAAAGGGATAATTCTCACTTCAATATTGGGGTGAGTTAAAGCAGCTATTTTATCTGAGTACAAACCAGCACAGTTAATTACAAGTTTGGCTGAGTAATTCCCTTTGTCTGTTTCGATATTAGCACCGTCTTTATCCAGCTTTATATCCAGCACCTTTGTTGAAAGTTGTATTTCGCCTCCGGCGGATTGAATTAATTCACCTAATTTCAAGCTGATGGCGGTATAGTCGATAATACCTGTGTATGGAACTTTAATAGCTTCAACACCAGCGCAGTGCGGCTCGATCTCTTTAAGTTCTTGTTGACTAATCTTGGTGATTTTAGTCAATCCATTCTCCATTCCTCTTTGGTAAAGGTTGTCAAGCAATGGTATTTGAGCCTTGTTAGTTGCAACAACCACTTTGCCACAAAGATCAAAAGGAATTTCGTGCTTCTTGGCGAATTCAATAAGCATTTCGTATCCCTTAATACAATTCTCAGCCTTTAAACTACCCGGTTTATAGTATAATCCTGAGTGAATTACCCCGCTATTATTTCCCGTTTGATGTTTTGCAAGCCTATCCTCTTTTTCAATGACTAAAATTCTCAAATCGGGCTTTTCATTCAAAAGTTGGTATGCGGTTGCTAAACCAACAATCCCTCCACCAATCATCAAGCAATCGTATTGCATTTATCTATTTTTCTTCCGGCGAAATTAGGGTATTTCAGGGTATAAAAAAACCGTCCCGATGGCAATCGGAACGGAGCATTTAACAACAAAACACAATGATTATTTATTTTATGGGAATTGATACCTAGCCACACACCAAATAAGCAGTTCTTCCGCCTCAGGTTGCCGCAGACGTTTATATGCTTTCCTCAATTCCTTAAGAAATAGGCTAGCATCGAAACTCATGTTTTCTAGGATAAGTTTGCTGTACTCAAGCATTGACATAGTTAGTAAATTAAAAGTTCAACAATCATAAAACTGTAACGCTATGCTATTTTAATATTGTTCTTCATTAAGAGTTTTAACGAAGTTTAACAAAGCATTAATTTTAGTTAAGTTGAAGTTTAATCTATAAGTCGCTCGTTTTAAGTTTAACAGCTGATTTGATTACTACATCTCTGTAGTATCTAAATCTAATTTTAGCAGGAATAAGCCTTGGATGAAAATTCTCATTTAATGCTATTCTGACTTGTGTACGGAGGTTTTCTCTGGAGGTTGCAATTATGCATAAAGATTCACCAACAGCCTTTGCTATAATCTCGTTTTCAGAATTCTCTTTCACCATGAAGATTAACTTAGAATGAGTGGGTTGATCTGCCCATTGATAAATAAGTAGCCAGTGGCTTGCAGCTCCAAGAAGGACAAAAACATGGAAAATTTCATGAGGACCAACTAACCCATTAACTAGGTCAGGCAATCTCATAAAATCAATCAAAGCTCCAATTGTATAAAAAAGTCCACCTAAAAATGTGAGAGCCACCGCCTTAAAGCCGTAAATCGTCCACGCTCTAACTACAGAAATCATAATTGACCATCCCATGGCTAAGAATACCGATAAAACAAGCCATTCGGGCAACTGATCAATTAATATGACGGTGAGTAACAAACCTAAAATACCAACTGTCCATATAAAAATCAACATCCCGGTTCTCCACCAACCTCTAAATAAAATAACATGGATAGGAGTAGCTGTGCCTGCAATCATGATAAAAATTCCAGCATAGTCAAGTCTTCTAAACACCTGACGTCCTAAACCTGGCTCGAGAGCATGATATATTCCACTCATACTAAAAAGAAACACGATGCTAAGCATGAAGATTAGTAATGAAGCAATCCTAATCTTATTACCCCAACCCTTTCTAATAAGCATTGCTCCTGTTGCGAGGGTTAGTATTGCCCCAAGCAAATGAGTCCAACTAGAAATGGGTTGATAGAAACCTAACATATTAAGAGTTCATTTTAATTATTAACTCTGATTTCTTTTGAATTGTTGCAGGAAAGGCTTCCATTAACTTACATTCATTATTCCCGTTTAAAAAAATCAAACTTGATGTTCCATCTCCTTATTTTGGAGGGCTCAAGTCAAATTAATTAACAAAAGCCCTGCAAAAATGAACATAACTTACACTTAATGAAGAGTTTCCCTTCAACAAAATTAATGCCTTTCGGCGAAAGGTGGTAGTAGTTATAATTGAATTGCTTCTTTGCGATTCTTTACCTCTACACTTTCAAGATACTCATCATAAGTCAGTTGCTTATCAATAGAATCTTTTGGCATCAGTTCGATAACTCTAGTTGCAGTTGTTTGCATAAACTGATGGTCATGTGAGCTCAATAAAATGGGACCTTTGAAATCAATCACACCATTATTGAAGGCAGTAATTGATTCTAGGTCGAGGTGATTCGTTGGCTCATCTAGAATGAGGAAATTGGATCCGCTCAGCATCATTTTAGCAATCATACAGCGCATTTTTTCACCCCCAGAAAGTACCGAACACTTTTTAAGAGTTTCCTCTCCAGAGAAAAGCATTTTTCCTAAAAAGCCTCTAACGAATGTCTCATCTGGATCAGTGGAAAATTGTCTTAACCAATCGATAAGATTATCATTGGATTTAAAGAACTCAGAATTATCTGCAGGTAAATAAGCAGAAGATATCGTTGTGCCCCAAGTAAAACTTCCACTATCAGGTTTACGCAATCCTGTAAGAATTTCAAATAAGGCAGTAACTGCAGTATGATCTTTAGCTAGCACGGCTACCTTATCATCTTTATGCATACTAAAGGTGAGATTGGTAAAGAGCTTTTTACCGTTTGCTGATGCAGATAGTTTTTCTACTTGTAAAATCTGGTCTCCAGGTTCACGATCTGGCTTGAAAAATATACCCGGATATTTCCTATTTGAAGGCTGAAGTTCGTCGACATTCAACTTATCCAATAATTTCTTTCTACTTGTAGCTTGTCTTGATTTTGAGGCGTTTGCACTAAATCGGGCAATGAATTCCTGAAGTTGTTTACGCTTATCTTCAATCTTGGAATTTTTATCCGACATCTGTCGTGAAATCAATTGACTTGATTCGTACCAAAAGCTATAATTACCAGTAAACATCTTCATTTTACCATAATCAATATCCACTACGTGGGTACAAACAGCGTCAAGAAAATGTCGGTCGTGAGAAACAACAATCACTGTATTTTTAAAGTCGGCTAGATAATTTTCAAGCCACGCAACAGTGTGAACATCAAGGTCGTTTGTAGGCTCATCGAGGAAAAGAATATCAGGATCACCGTAGAGAGCTTGCGCAAGAAGCACTCTTACCTTTTGATTCCCGCTTAGTTCAGAAACATTCCTAAAATGAAGATCTTCAGGGATTCCTAACCCACTCAATAAGTTGGCTGCATCACTTTCCGCATTCCATCCTTCCATTTCAGCAAATTCAGCTTCAAGTTCAGAAGCACGGATACCATCCTCGTCAGAGAAGTCAGGTTTTGAATAAACAGCATCCTTTTCCTTCATTAAATCCCACAGTTTTCTGTGGCCCATCATAACGGTGTTGAGTACCTGAAATTCATCAAATTCATAGTGATTCTGCTTAAGAACAGCGAGTCGTTCACCAGGAGTAAAACTAATCTCGCCCGTATTAGCGTCAATATCACCACTTAAAATTTTCAGAAACGTAGATTTCCCTGCTCCATTAGCACCTATTACTCCGTAGCAATTACCTGGAGTAAATTTAAGATTAACGTCTTCGAACAATGTACGTTTTCCGTAGCGGAGAGAAAGATTTGATACCGTAATCATGACAAATTCTTGTAAAAGGGCTGCAAAGGTAATGATTTCGAGGAATTTAATTGCGCCTATGAAGCTAGTTTGTACATTAGTTCCATTCAATTAAAAATAATGAATTCAGTAGAAATAGGAACGCCATATACCCAAGGAGCAACAAGGGTTTTATTACTTGGTTCGGGAGAATTAGGAAAAGAACTAGTAATAGAATTTCAAAGATTAGGAATAGAAGTCACTGCAGCAGACAATTATAAAAATGCCCCTGCGATGCAAGTAGCACATCATTCTGAAGTTATTGATATGTCTGACAAAGACGCTCTTAAAGAACTAATTTATAAGGTAAAGCCTCATTATATAGTCCCTGAAGTTGAAGCAATAGCGACAGATGCGCTTCTGGATTTGGAATCTGAGGGGTATAATGTAATTCCAACTGCGAGGGCTACAAACCTAACGATGAACAGAGAGGGAATTAGGAATTTGGTAACGAAAGAGCTCAAACTGAGAACTTCTCCTTTCAAGTTTGCTGGATCTATTGAAGAAGTTAGGCTTGCGGCGAAGGAAATTGGTTTCCCATGTGTGATTAAGCCAGTGATGAGTTCATCTGGGAAAGGTCAAGGAATCATTAAAAAAGAAAGTGATATCCAGCTTCGCTGGGATGAAGCCATATCAGGTGCTAGAGGTAAAAGTAGCAGAGTAATTATTGAAGGATTTGTTGATTTTGACAGTGAAATAACTTTGTTGACCATCTCTCATAGGGATGGTGTTTCTTTTTGCGAACCAATAGGTCATCGTCAAGAAAATGGGGACTATCAGGAATCCTGGCAACCACATCCTATGTCACAAGAAGCAATCCTGAAGGCTCGAAAGATGGCAGAAGCAGTTGTAAAAAACCTTGGAGGTTATGGACTTTTTGGGGTAGAATTCTTCATTAAGGGCGATGACGTTATTTTCAGTGAATTATCTCCGAGGCCTCATGATACAGGCATGGTAACATTGATTTCACAGGAACTTTCTGAATTCGCCTTGCACGCAAGAGCTATTCTAGGACTACCAATTCATGAGATTGTCTTTTATGGTCCTTCAGCTTCAAAAGCACTTCTTGTCAAGGGTTATTCCAGCAATGTTAAGTTTGGGAATTTGGAGAAAATCATAGAAATGCCTGGATTAGGGCTACGCCTATTTGGAAAACCACAAGTAAAAGGAGAAAGACGCATGGGTGTTATTCTTGCAAGAGCTTCAAATATTGATGAAGCAATAAAGAAGGCGATTACAGCTTCTTATGAAATAACAACTGAATTGTAGACTTTATTATTAGTCGCCTTTTGTTAGTTCATATTTATATCAATCCTATTTAAGAGTATTACAGAATTAGACTAAATCTCAGGAAAGTGATCCAGAAATTTTAGTAAAATGTTATGAGCATTCGTGTTAATAAACTTTTGAGATAAAGAAGTTTCACAAATCCTAAAAAGCAATAATTTCATCACGGTCAACAACATTAAAAAATATAATCATGAAAAAACTTTACATGCTTACATTAAGTGCCCTTGTTTTTCTGGCGGCATGCGAGCGAAATGAAATTGAAAACCAATCGAAAGTAAGTCCTTCAGGAGATGTGCTTAAACAAAAAGCAAATCCTGCAGCAGTCCCAGAAGGCGCTGCATTTTCAAAGCAAAAAGTGGATGAGATTGTCATTCAAACTTTAGAACAAAGAGGTGATTTCCATTGGGAATGGGTGGATTTGAAAACATTATGGAGTGCCATTCAATATGGGGACCAGAGTGTTGCTATCGGCTATAAGCCAGTAGGAGTTGGTGATATAACGAATATGATTCATCAGATTGATATAAGTAAAGATGAGTGGAAATCAGTCCATAATGCATTAATAGATTTGATTCGGACCGAGTTAGAAAAAGAAGCAGGCCGAGAAGTGGCAGATTCGGAGTTCATTATTGAAGATGACAAAACCCTGCCAATCATTACGATACGTCTCACTTCAAAGGAAATACTTACCAAATTGTATAATTTGGAAAACATAAGATATATAGAACCCCTTGATTACTGGCCTGAAGACCCGTCAAGATCATCATCAGGATGCGGAGGATCAGATGAAGCATTAAATGGATCTGACTATACTACTATCTCTCCAGCAGCTCGTCTCCCATGGAATTTCCCTGTCGTTGACATACCTGATGCCTGGAATATTTCTCAGGGCCAAGGAATAACTATTGGAGTTATAGACGCAGGAATCAGTTCATCTCAAGTATTATTAAACAGTCAATTTAACAATGGTTTATCCTCTGTAGGAAGAACAGTAACAACTGATTATACATTTGGAGGATCGGCATTTGCGAGTTGTAGCCACGGAACCAGCATGAGTGGTTTAGCAGTTGGGCCAAGGAATAATTTGAATGCAAGCACAGGCATCGCTTACAAAGCTAATTTGCATTTCATAAGAGCTTGTGAAGATGTAGTGTTAAACAAGTCCTCCGAAAGAACAGGAGTTAAAAATGCTTTAGTTAGGATGGGAGCTAGATCTGATATCAAAATTATAAGTATGAGTATAGGTACCCCTTTCTCGAGTGGGGTTTTAGAGGATGGAGTGAATTATGCCAACAATCTTGGGAAATTAATTTTTGCTGCAGCAGGAACTTCCTTTAGTTGGACTAGCTGGTGGGGAGTTATTTATCCTGCCAGATATGGAGCGTGTATAGCAGTCACAGGAGTTAAGGAAAATGGTTCCACATGTAGTACTTGCCATGATGGAAGCCAGGTTGTTTTTACTATACCGATGGAAAGAAATTCAAATTCGGACAGAAATACATTATCGCTTGATGTATCTGGATATTCACCATCATATGTTGGAGGCAGTTCTTCAGCAACAGCTATGACAGCAGGTATTGCAGCACTTGTGTGGGGAAGCAAGCCAAATTTGAACAAAAGCCAAGTCTTAAGTTCGATGATTACCACCAGTCAATTCTATCCTTCAACATCATCAAGTAAAGGGTATGGAAATATAAATGCTGAAGCAGCAGTAAATGCAGCTGCTTCTTATTGATTAAATTATTATCGATTTAAAAAAGGAGGACTGGTAACAGTCCTCTTTTTTTTCGCTAAACAAAAGCTATTTATACTGGTAGGTTTCGATTTGATGACTTTCAAATAAGTTATTTAACTCTGTTTCAAAAGTAAAAAGTTTATGAAACGTCTTTTGATTTTGTATGAGTGCAATTGTTCGGTTAATGAGTGAATCTGAAACTGCAAAAGCGGAATATCCATTTTGCCAAGAGAATTTTTCCTTAATAAGATTATGATAGTTGACAAAATGAGAACTTCCACCTTTAATATTTTTCATGACATTTGAAAGAGATATTTGAGGATTAAGGAGAAAGAGGCAATGCACATGCTCTGGCATGGCGTTGATAATTTTCACGTGGCAGTCCATTGTATTAAGTTCATCGGAAAGGAATTTGAGTAATCTCCTTTCAATTTTTGGATAAATGATTGGTTTTTTATCTTTTGTTGTCCAAACGGCATGAATCCAAATTTTGGTGTATGACTGGGCCATTAAATTTATTTGTTTAGGTACAAGGGTTTAAACCCTTGTAGAATGTTAAGCCGCAAAAATACAATCTACCATGCAAATAGCTGTTTTACAAACGCTTATACACGTTTATAAATGTTTAAAATCGATTTTGAGAAAAGAAAATATTATTTTTAGTTAAGGGTTTAAACCCTTAACTATTAGATCGTTTATTGAAAAGCTACTTTTTAACCCTCATCATGCCTCTTCAGCACCTCCCAAGTATGATCTGCCATCATTTTTACAGTAGCAACAAATATATTGGAGGAACCGCTCCTGCCCCACTCACTTGGTGCAACCATTGAAAGAAAATGTTTACCTCCTGACTTCTCATATAGATGATAAGTATGTCCTATCAAGGGATCAAATCCCATATCTGCTTCATAAATCCATAATGAAATATCTGTCCTCTCCTTTATATCTTTTGCTTGCTTATATAAAAGTTTTATCTGCTCCTCCAATTGCCTTAATTGCATATCGGTTTGTTGCTCCATTGCAAGAAGTGCATTGCTCTTTATTTTACCCTTGTCAGCTGGCTTTATCACACCACTACTCAAGGTATGCGCGTAAGGCAATAGGCCAGGATTTTGAGCTATCTTAGTGCCGTCAATTGGATTATGGAACTCGTCTTCTTTCTGCATATGTGCAACAAACATACATAACCTTAAAAAAGTTCGTATGGATTCTTTTTACTTAACTCCTTTCAATGAGAAGGCAATGCGCTTTCGCGCCTCATCTACCGACATTACTTTAACTTTTACCTCTTGATGAAGCGATAAAACTTCCATCGGGTCTTTTATAAACCGATCTGCTATCTGTGATACATGGACTAATCCGTCTTGCTTTACACCCACATCCACAAAGGCACCAAAGGCTGTAATATTGGTCACTATGCCGGGTAAAATCATCCCTTCTTTCAAATCAGAGATTTTCCTAACTGATCTATCAAATTCAACTATTCCACTTCGTTTTCTAGGATCTTTCCCTGGCTTTTCCAACTCCTTAAGGATATCTGTTATCGTTGGTAAACCAATGCTGGCTTTTACAAACTTTTTAGCATCAATTTGCTTTATTAATTCGGAATTGCCAATGAGGTCCCTAACTTGTATGTTCAGGAATTCAGCCATGCTTTGAACTATTGGATAACTTTCTGGATGCACTGAACTATTATCTAATAGTTCGTCTCCGTCAACAATTCTTAAAAAGCCTGCTGCTTGCTCAAAAGCTTTTTTACCTAATCGAGGCACCTGAAGAAGATCTTCTCGATTTTTAAACGCACCATTGTGATTCCGAAAATCAACTATAGACTCAGCCAATGATGGACCTAAGCCCGCCACATATCTTAATAATGCTGCTGAGCTTGTGTTTAAATTCACTCCTACCTGATTTACACATCTTGTAACAACATCATCTAATCTGGAGGATAGTAGATTTTGTTCTACATCGTGTTGATACTGACCCACTCCAACGCTCTTGGGATCTATTTTAACTAATTCTGCTAAAGGGTCTTGGAGTCTGCGCCCGATACTTACTGCGCCTCTCACTGTAACATCAAATTCAGGAAATTCTTTTCTCGCTATCGCTGATGCTGAATAAACTGACGCTCCATTTTCACTAACCACAAATACTTTTAAATTGGCTGGTAACCGCATTCTTTGAATTAACTGTTCTGTTTCTCTACCAGCTGTTCCATTTCCAATTGCTACTGCATCAATCTTATATACTTCTATAAGGGATGAGAGCTTTGCCATTGATTGCTTTTCTTGGTTTTGGGGTGGATGGGGATAGATTGTTTCATTATGTAATAATTTTCCTTGTTCATCTAAGCAAACTAATTTGCATCCTGATCGAAAACCTGGATCAACTGCTAAAATTCTCTTTTCACCTAATGGCGCTCCCATTAGCAATTGCTGAAGGTTGGAAGCAAATATTTTTACTGCTGCTTCGTCAGCTTCAATTTTCGCCGCATTAATTACTTCAGTTTCAATCGATGGATGCAATAGACGCTTGTATGAATCTTGAAGTGCTTCTTCAACTTGCTGGGATGCCTGATCTTCACCTTTGATTATCATCCTTTTTAATTGATATAGTAATTTCTCCTCGTTGGGCGAGGCTGAAATTCTAAGAAAACCTTGATCATTTCCTCGAAGAATGGCTAAAAAACGATGAGAAGGAATTCGTGACAATTGCTGATGAAAATCAAAATAATCCTGAAATTTAATTCCTTCTTCTTCCTTAGACTTCTTAACTTTTGAGCTCAGTACAGCGAATCTTTTATACTCTTCTCTGACTAATTCTCTCACTAATTTATCCTCGCTTATGCGCTCAGCAATTATATCTCTAGCTCCCTGCAATGCTTCTTCTACATTTTTCACTTCCTTATTAAGGAAATCCTTAGCTCGATTGAACACATCCATCAAAACCTGAGAATAAAGCTGGTCTGCCAAAGCTTGAAGTCCTTTTTCGCGTGCCATTGAAGCTTTGGTTTTTCGTTTTGGTTTATAGGGTAAATAAAAATCTTCTAACTCTACCAACGTCAAACACAATTCAACTTCTGATTTAAGTTTGGAGTCGAATACACCTAATTCTTCCAAACTTTTAATAATAGCTGACTTCCTTTCTTCGAATTTAAGCTCAAGAGCTAAGCTATCCCGGAAATCCTCAAGCATTATTTCATCCATCCCTCCTGTCCTTTCTTTCCTATACCTAGCCAAGAAAGGAATTGTACTACCGGTTTCCAGCAAGTCGCGTGTTGCTTTAAGAAAATGGGTTTCTATACCAGTTCTAGTTTGAAAAGCGTTGTAAAAATTCATATTGCAAATATGAGAATTCAATCTTGCAGATGTACCTTCGCAATTATGATGAATTTTAAGAAAATACTATCGCTTTTGTTGTCCTTATCTTTTATGCTTCAGTTACATGTTGCATTTGCTCAAATTGATAGTCTCCGCTACACTGATTGTACTTTTAGACCAAACATTAGAACAGTTATTCTTCAACAAGAAGGCGTAGATGGTTCTTCTCCTCTTATCGAGTTGAATAGTGGCACTAGACTTCATCTTCAATTTGACGATTTAGACCCTATTCAAAGACAGTATTATTATTCTCTTGAGCATTGTAATGGCGATTGGAAACCCTCACGGGTGATGCTCTCAAGGGCTATTCAAGGTCTACAACAGGATTTTGTTCAAGATTTCGAATACTCTTTCAATACGCGGCAACAATATATTCACTATAGCCTAGTTTTTCCGAGTAACCAAATGGAGATTTTGTTGAGCGGCAACTATATCATAAAAGTTTTTGAAGATGGAAACCCTGATAATATTGTGCTTACCCGAAGGTTCATGGTTTTTAAACAGGATGCTTCTGTTTCTGCTTCGGTAAGAAGGACTATACCTGTTAATCTAATGGATACGCATCAGGAAGTTGATGTGAATGTAAACATTGCCAGCTTGTCGTTAATAAATGTCCCTTCCTCTACTAAACTAATTATTCGACAAAATGGTAGGTGGGATAATGCAATTAGCTTAACACCTCTCTCTTTTAATAAGCAATCTATTAATTACAACTATGACGATGGAAGAAATTGCTTTTTATCTGGCAATGAATTCAGGTGGGCTGATATAAGAAGCTTGAGAATGCAAAGCGACAGAGTTTCAAATTTTCAACGGGATTCAGATTTAGTGGTTACTAATTTATTGATTGATCCATTAAGGACATTTGACAGCTACAGAAATCTAAAGGAAGCAAATGGAAGATTTTTTATTAGGAATTCTGACGGAACTGAACCTGAACTAGATGCAGATTATACTTGGGTGAAATTTACGCTGCCTTTCGAAGCTCCTGTTGTTAATGGAAACCTTTTCATATTTGGTGCGTTATCGGACTGGAACTTCAAAGATGAATTCAAATTAGTCTATGATTACCCTTCTAAGAGCTATCGCTCTCGTATCTTACTGAAGCAAGGAATTTACAACTACAGTTACATTTTTTTACCTTCAAATGGGTCTGTTGGGGATATCAGTTATATCGAGGGAAGCCATTTTGAAACTGAAAATGATTACATGATTTTCTTCTATACCAGGCAATACACAGAAGTATTCGATGAGCTAGTTGGTATTTCACAAATAAATTCAAGAGGAATTAGATAAAAAATGAATTTACTTGTAATTTATATGTAAGATTTTTGCCATATTTGTAACGTTATAAGGCAATTATTCACTAATCCTATCTAAACTCCTACAGTATCAAGACTCTTAGGACTGTCGGATTTGTTTTGTATTATGAAATGTACCTAACATTGCATCAACAAAACACAGAAATTATGATCACACAAGTTACTCACGGAATTCGCGTTACAGTTGAAACGAACTTTCAGGAATTGTATTCTGATCCTTCAAAAATGTACTACTTGTTCACTTACAAGATTAAAATTGAAAACACAGGTGATTATGATGTTCAATTATTAAGACGTAATTGGAACATTGTTGATTCCATCTCAGAAAAAAGAGATGTTGAAGGCGCTGGGGTAGTTGGACAGCAGCCAGTTCTTCGTCCAAATGAAATTTATGAATATGAATCGGCTTGTAATCTGAAGTCTGAGTTCGGAAAAATGAAAGGCTCATACGCTTTCGAACGTTTGGTTGATGGCGAGGCATTCAACGTTCAAATTCCTGAATTCAGAATGACTGTTCCATATCGTTTGAATTAATTGGGTCTATTTATCTGAGTTCGTTGCTAACTCTTCAATGTATCTTTCAAAAGACGGTGTCCAACAGCACAGTCGAGACAGCGTCTCTCATCACAGTAACTTTTTCTCAATTGAACCAAAGCCTGCGATTGTGCAGCCGAAGTAGGCTTCACTCCAAATTCAATCCATTTTCGAATGATCGTATTGTCTTCTTGCTTTATTTGATAAAGCCAGTCAAGGCATCTTTCACGAAGATTTTGGTTTCCTCTAAATCTTGAATATTCAAATAACACCGGAATAATTGCATTGATGATCAGACCTCTTGCAGATTCATTCCCTATCAATTTCTTCCTGTAATCAGAAACTTCGTTAAAACGATAGTGATTGTTCCAATATTCCGAAGCCTGACCCTTTAATACCTTCAATATTTGATCTACCGATGTCATCTCACACAAGGCATCTGGATTTAGCAATTGTCCCGAATGTATTGCCGCACTCTGAGCTATTCTGACAGTTGGAAAATTCATTGGCCGCATTCTTAAAAATTTCCATAAATGAACCTCTATAGGCTTTAACCTATGCTTTCTTGACAGGAATTCATATTCTTTCAATAAGGCATGAACATAGCCATTTTCTTGATCAACTGGCAGTAATCCGCTAACACCAAACAGTAAGGCTTCCAATTGAAATATGGAATGTCTATACTGATAAATCAAACTATACGGAACTCTTCGAGCAGTTAATTCGAATGGCAGTGCATTAACACCCAACCCCATTGCTCTGAAAAGAAAAACATGAAAAGTCTCCTGCCAGTCGAATCGGCATGATTTAAGAATAACCTTTATTTGTTCTGATCTCGATTCAAGACGTTCTACAACAAGTCGATCCATCCAATTATTCATAGTAAGCACATCCACTCTGCCAATTTCAAAACATGGAATTGGGAACATACCTGAATTCATGATATTCCAACGATCTATTAAAGTAGGGGAGATTTTGCTCCTTAACTCCAAAACCGGAATTGCGTTTCCAAACTTTTCAAATACTTCCTCATCATGATGAATCACAACATGTAAAATGACCGAATCATAGGAAGAGTCAGTATGATGATTATGCTTCTTCCAATCTGATGATTTAAGATGTAACTCAACATTTCCTACCCACAAGGTGTCATCGATTCGAACTTTTGCATGCATGAAATCTGGTCCTGAATCTTGATGATACATCCCAGGCGTAATGACATTTAATTTAGATCCGTTTGTTAATCGAAGATCATCTTCCTTGTAGAGTCTAAATTGCCATATAAAATGAAAGACCTTCTCTGTAACACCTTGTATCATTATGGCAAGTTATCGCCACAACAAGCAAAGTGCTTTTGCATGTTATGCAAAAACTTTGCTTCCAATGCAATAAAATTTGAATTACGAGCTAAATCCTGCCATCAAGCAGTGTAGCCATTTGCATTTGCATCGATTGAGCTTCTCTGCCAGCTGCAGATGCAAAATCTGTATCTGAAGATGCATAAAGAATACTTCTTGAAGCATTGACAAGGATTCCACATTCTTTAGTTAAGGTTGCTTTACTCACTGCTTCTAAATCTCCACCTTGCGCCCCAACCCCTGGTATTAGTAAGAAATAGTCTGGTACAATCTCTCGAATTCGCTTCAATTCTTCTGTTCTCGTGGCACCAGCAACAAACATTGTGTCTTCAATGCTACCATACCCTGCCACAGTTTGAATAACCATCTCATACAACTTTCCTCCAGAATTTAACTCAAGTTGCTCAAAATCATCTGCTCCCGTATTACTTGTCAGTCCTAGTACGATTGCCCATTTTCCTGGATAATCCAAAAATGGTTCAATCGAATCTCTTCCCATATAAGGTGCCACGGTGATTGAATCAAAACCATAAATATCGAAAAAGGCTTTTGCATACATTGATGCAGTATTTCCGATATCACCGCGTTTTGCATCTGCAATAGTGAAATGCGTTTCTGGTATTATGTCGAGCGTTTTTTGGAGTGAAATCAAGCCTTTCGGTCCTAAAGACTCATAAAACGCTAGATTTGGCTTGTATGCGACACAGTATTGTTGTGTTTCCTCGATAATAGCTTTATTGAACTCGAAAATTGGATCTTCTTCTTTCAGTAAAAAGGAAGGAATTTTTCTTAAATCGGTGTCCAAGCCAACACATAAATAACTTCTCTGCTTTTTGATTACGTTTATCAGCTCGGCCCGTTTCATAACGCTCTTTCTCCTTCTTTCATTTTCTCAGCATTTTCGGCAACCTGTAAAGCATGAATAACCTCTTCAATATCACCATTTACAAATGCAGGCAAATTGTACATCGTATAACCAATTCGATGATCTGTAACACGACTCTGAGGATAATTATAGGTTCTAATTTTTGCTGAACGATCACCAGTCGATACCATCGTTTTTCTTCTTGAGGAAATGGCATCATTATGTTTCGCTAATTCAAGGTCATAAAGCCTCGTCCTAAGCATAACCATTGCTCTTTCTTTATTTCCTAATTGTGAACGCTCTATTTGACACATCACCGTAATACCAGAAGGCTTATGGGTAAGTTGAACTTTAGTTTCTACTTTGTTAACGTTTTGCCCACCGGCTCCACCAGATCTTGATGTTTGAAATTCTAAATCCGCAGGATTAATAACTACATCAACTTCATCTGCCTCAGGAAGTACTACTACTGTTGCTGCTGAGGTGTGAACCCTGCCCTGCGTCTCTGTAGCTGGAACACGTTGAACTCGATGAACACCTGATTCATATTTCAAAATACCATACACATTATCTCCACTCACCTCCATCACAATTTCTTTATAACCACCCATTGTACCTGCATGCTCGTCTATCACAGTAACCTTCCAACCTCGATTCTCGCAAAATTTCATGTACATTCTTGCCAAATCTCCAGCAAATATAGAGGCTTCATCACCTCCGGTGCCGGCTCTTACTTCAAGCACAGCGTCTCTTGCATCCTCCGGATCCTTTGGTATTAGAAGTATTCTTATCTCTTCCTCCAGTTTTTCTTTGGTTGCCTCTACTTCGTCCAATTCTTCTCTTGCCATCTGCTTGAAATCTTCATCCTCATCAGACATGATTACCTGTCTCGCCGAATGATACCTTTGCATGATTTCATCATAACTTTCGGCAGCCACTACTACATTCTGCAGGTCTTTGTATTCCTTATTCATCCGCTTAAAGCGAGCCATATCGCCAATCACTCCCGGATCCGAGAGAGAAATCTCTACCTCAGCATATCTAGCCTTAATAGCTTGCAACTTTCTTTGAAGTTCATTTTCCTGCATGTGGCGAAATTAAGGATTTTGATTCTCAGGTATAAGAGAAATCTCCATATTCAGAATGTATGCTTAATTTTTTAGAATCACTACTTTCTACTCTTCCAACAATTTGAGCATCAACATCAAACGATTTTGAAATTTCAATTATCTCTTTGGCAAATTGAGGTTTGACATAAATTTCCATTCTATGCCCCATATTAAATACCTTGTACATTTCTTCCCAATTGGTGGCAGAGGCCTCTTGAATAGCTTTAAACAAGGGTGGCGTCTTAAATAAATTATCCTTAATTATGTGCAGATTGTCTATAAAATGTAAAATCTTAGTCTGACCACCTCCGCTGCAATGCACCATACCATGAATCTCCTTCCTATGTTTATCGAGTATTTTTTTGATTATCGGTGCATACGTTCTTGTTGGTGATAGAACTAGCTTACCATAGTCCACAGTTAAGCCTGGAACTTGATCTGTAAGCTTATGCTTTCCGCAATAAATAAGCTCCATCGGCAATAATGGATCATAACTCTCAGGATAAATCGCAGCTAGCTCTTTTGAAAACACATCATGTCTTGCAGAAGTTAAGCCGTTACTTCCCATTCCTCCATTATAACTATCTTCATAAGTGGCTTGACCAAAGGATGACAGACCAATAATTACGTCACCTGCTGCAATTCGAGCATTATCAATTACGTCTTCTCTCTTTATTCTGGCAACAACTGTTGAATCAACAATAATTGTCCTTACCAAATCTCCAACATCGGCAGTTTCTCCTCCTGTTAAAACCAGCTGAATACCAAATGAATTAAACCAGTTGCAAAGATCCTGAGTACCAGAAATAATTTCCTTCAAAACCTCTCCTGGAATGAGATTTTTATTTCTTCCGATGGTAGAGGAAACCAACATACTTTCTGTTGCTCCAACACAAAGTAAATCATCCGTATTCATTACCAATGCATCTTGAGCAATACCTCGCCAGACTGATATATCACCGGTCTGTTTCCAATACATATACGCTAATGAAGATTTGGTGCCCGCACCGTCTGCATGCATCACTAATGCATAATCCGGATCATTACTAAGAGTATCTGGAACTATCTTGCAGAAAGCCTTTGGAAATAGGCCTTTATCAACGTTTTTAATTGCTGCATGAACTTCTTCCTTCCCTGAAGAAACTCCCCTTGCTGCATAATTATCATTTGATGCCATGGTATAAAATAAAAACATCCTGCACAGAGGCAGGATGTTGAATTGTGATTTTGGATGAAAAATCTCTTACTTTTTTGGATCTTCCTTAACGGGCTCCTCTGTTGGAGGCACTTCATTTTTTATACTGTCGAGATCAATATTAGTTCTCTTAATTTCATCAACTTCTGTCTGAATCTCAGCATCTTCATCAACAGTTTCAACTTTTGGAGCTACATATTCAGGTGAACCTTCAGAAGGCACAAAATTAGTAGCTGTAATTTTAAACTCCGTTCTACGATTTCGCTGATGCTCTTCTTCAGTGCACTTAACACCATCCTTACACTTATTCAGCAATCTAGTTTCTCCATAGCCTTTTGCCCCCAATCTTGAAGGATCAATTTTTTGAGAAACTAAGTACTCAACAACCGACTGCGCTCTTCTTTGAGACAAATCGATGTTTGATTTTGCAGAACCTCTAGAGTCTGTGTGAGACATCAGTTCAATAGTGATGTTTGGATTATCTCTTAGAGTTTGAATCAAACCATTCAAAGAATCCCGGCTTTCTGGGCGAAGTACAGCTGAATTCAAGTCATAAAGAATTTCAGGTAGTTTGATTGGGCCTTTTTTGGTTGTCTTTAGATAAAAATCCTTTTTATAATCTTTACCTTGAGTTTCTCCCTCAGTAGTTTCAGTGCCTTTATCATTAAGATATTCATTTGCACTTGCCGTAATGTTGTAAGTATTTTCTTCTACAAATTTCGTCTCATCAAAATAATAAGAACCTGTTTTGTCAGTGGTAATTTCATAAGTCATACCGTCTTTATCAACCATGACAACTTTTGCACTTTCAACTGGCTCTTTTGTGTCGAAATCATACACAATACCCCCTATAGTAAAGAGAACCGGAGGAACTGTAAAAGAATAAATATCAGCTCCACCACGACCGCCTTCGCGCGCCGAAGTAAAAAAGCCTCTTTCTTTTTTCCCTTCGAAAATAATCCCGAAGTCGTCTGCTTCAGAGTTTAAAGGAAACTTCAAATTTGAAACTGCACCCCACTTACCGTCAGATAATTTTGCTTCGAAAAGATCTAGACCGCCCATGCCTACATGTCCGTTTGAGGAGAAATATAGAGTTGAATCATCACGAAGAGTTGGATATAACTCATCATTTGCAGTATTCACCTGTGGTCCTAGATTTATAGGATTACTCCATGCTTTAGATTTCTTGTCGTAAGTAGCCATCCAGATGTCTCTTCCGCCCATTCCTCCTGGCATATCAGAAGCAAACAGCAATGTTTGATCATCATCACTAATCCAAGGATGACCAACTGTGAAAGTATCTGCTGCAAATGGAATCAGTACAGGATCATCCCATGTATTTCCCTTTTTTCTGGTCGTAAAGATTTGACAACCTTTCACCTTATTCTTATCATATTCACATCTTGTAAAGAATAGAATGCTGTATTTACGATTAAGAGAAGTTGCTCCATCATTATACTTCGAATTCAAAGGCTCCTTGAATGGAGAAGGAGTACTCCACTTTCCATTTCTATCAAGCTTTGCTTCATAGATATCTGAAAAAGCTTCACCTGTCCAACCGTCCATTCCATTTCCCATAGAGCCTTCACGGCTCGATGTAAAAATTACTTCTTTGAAATTTTTCCTCGAATATATTGGCGAAAAATCATCATACTTAGAATTAAGATCTCTAACGTTGATAATTTCATGCTTAGTTGGCTTCTCTTTCCATTTAACAGCAAGCTTGCAACTTTCAAGTCCGGTGGAACCACGAGCGTCATCTGGCTTGAGTTTCATGTAATTCTCGTATTCAGCAAGAGCTTCATCATACTTCCCGTTTTTACGCTTCATATCTGCTAGATATAAAACAGCTTCAGGGTTCTGATACTTTGCTTTGATTGCCTTTGCAAACCAAACCTCAGCTTTCTTCGTGTCATTAAAAGCCATGTAACAAAGTGCTTGCTTAAAGGTTACTTCGCCCTTTAATGCCTTGTTACCTCTTATACTTTCACTTGCTTTCTTATAAGCTTCCAAAGCTTCATAATACTCTTTGTTATTATAAAGACGGTCTGCCTCACGAACTCGTTTAGGCTGAGCAATTGCGGCGCTCGCAATAAAGATTAACAGTAAAGTAGCTGTTAGAAATTGATTATAGGTTTTTACCATAATTAAAAACTTGTATGCATGTTGCAGGTGGCTAAATTAACAAAATTGTGACTTACACAATAATTCAGTGTAATCTAATGAGTAAATTAACAAAAAAAGAGAGTAGTTGCTACTACTCTCTTAATAATTCCAAGAAAATAATTCTTTAGTTGATGAAAAGCATCTCCCGATATTTAGGTAAACACCATGTTTCATCGTCGACCAGTAACTCTAATTTATCTACACTGTATCTGATTTTTTCAAAAAATGGCTGAACTTTATAGCAGTAAGCGTCGGCTAATTTTCTAGCGTCAGTTATTTTATTGGCCTCTTTCCTTGTATCAATCATCTGATCAACAGCAGTTTTTATAATATTCACATGCTCTGAAATGCTTCGAATGATTTCAAGCTGAGCTTGGGCAGCTTTTTTAAATGTTTTATCGTCAAAAATTTCTTTCAAGCCACGCACATTATTAATTAATTCGCTTTGGTATTTCAACGACGTTGGGATGATGTGATTTGCTGCCAAATCGCCCATCACACGCGACTCAATCTGTATTTTCTTCGTGTACATTTCAAGCTGAATCTCATAACGAGCTTCTATTTCACGATGGTTTAGTACATCATTGTCTTCAAAAAGCTTAATACTTTTTTTCGTTACAAAAGTATCAAGCGCTTCGGGTGTTTTAGCAAAATTACTTAATCCACGCTTAGCTGCTTCCTTCACCCACTCATCGCCGTACCCATTCCCTTCGAAGCGAATATTCTTCGACTCGGTGATGTAACGCTTCAATACTTGAAAAATAGCCTCATCCTTATCTAACTTCTTTTTAGATATCAAGCCATCGACTTCAATCTTAAACTCTTTTAATTGTTGCGTCATCATTGTATTAAGCACAATCATAGACTGAGAGCAGTTTGCAGAAGAGCCTACAGCTCGGAATTCAAATTTGTTTCCTGTAAAAGCAAATGGTGAAGTTCGGTTACGATCTGTATTGTCCAATAAGATCTGTGGAATCTTACCAATATTAAGCTTTAGTTCAGTTTTTTGATCAGGCGTCATTTTACTTCCAGCCTTAACTTTTTGCTCAAATTCATTAAGAATCGAGGTCAACTGTGAACCAATGAAAGCAGAAATAATTGCAGGAGGTGCTTCATTAGCACCAAGGCGGTGATCATTTCCTGCTGAAGCGATTGCTGCACGCATTAAATCGGCATGTGTATGCAAGGCTTTCAACGTATTAATAAAGAAAGTAAGGAATTGCAGATTGTTTTTAGGAGTGCGCCCAGGCGATAAAAGGTTTTTTCCTGTATTCGTTGAAAGCGACCAGTTATTGTGTTTGCCCGAGCCATTTATACCAGCAAATGGCTTTTCGTGTAGCAAAATGCGGAAACGGTGTCGACGAGCTACTTTACTCATTACATCCATCAACAATTGATTATGATCGACAGCTAGATTTGCTTCCTCGAACATCGGGGCACATTCGAATTGATTTGGAGCTACTTCATTGTGACGGGTTCTTATAGGTACACCAAGTTTGATGCACTCAAGCTCAAAGTCACGCATGTATGCAGTAACTCGTTCAGGAATGGTTCCGAAATAATGATCTTCAAGCTGTTGACCTTTTGCTGGCGAATGTCCAAATAACGTTCTACCTGTTAAAGATAAATCTGGACGAGCATGATAAAGAGCTTCGTCTATCAAAAAATATTCTTGCTCCCAACCAAGTGTGGCAGTTACTTTGGTTACGCTTTTATCAAAGTATTGGCAAACATCAACAGCTGCCTTATCAAGTGCGTGAAGCGCTTTTAATAAGGGTGTTTTAAAATCTAGCGCTTCACCTGTATATGAGACAAAGATGGTTGGAATACAAAGTGTACCTCCAATAACGAATGCTGGAGAACTTGGATCCCAAGCTGTATATCCGCGTGCCTCAAATGTGTTTCTGATGCCTCCACTTGGAAATGAAGAAGCGTCAGGTTCTTGCTGAATTAAATTGCTACCACTAAAACTTTCAATGGCAGTGCCATCCATTTGTGGCTCGAAAAAGGAATCATGCTTTTCGGCCGTTGCTCCATTTAAAGGTTGAAACCAATGTGTGAAGTGACTTGCTCCTTGACTTAATGCCCAAGATTTCATGGCAGAAGAAACTTGATCAGCAATTTCACGCTCTAGCTGAGTGCCATGTTCAACTGCTCCGCGGACCTTATCATAAGCCTCTTTGCTTAAATATTCTTTCATAGCCTTTTCCCCAAAAACCTGCTTCCCGAAATACTCAGAAATTTTGTTGACGGGCGGACCAACTGGAACATATTCACGATTGATGAGAGATTCTAATGCCTGAAAACGAATTGTTGCCATATATTTTGAAATATTTTTAAGTTTTTCGGAGGCAAATGTAAATTATTTAGGGGGTATACAAGATTTTTATGCACTATTTTCTTACCACCCCTCCCCTTTTTTATCCTAAAGCCAGATATTTTCTGATTTTTTATCCAACTCAACTAAATTGCCTTTGCAAATTCTGCCAATTTGCCTCTCTTACAAAACTGTTTGCGAAACAACACGCTGAACTCCCAACTAAATATGTTAATTCATATGATGTAAGAATAAAAAGTAGTCGTTATCGTTAAACTGGATGACTTATTTGTCATTTGAATAGTATAATGCAAGCCACTTATAAAAACTATGAAACACTATACCTATTCAGTTATCATTTGCCTTATTGCTAGATTCACTTTAAATGTTAAAGCGAATAATTTATATTCGGAAAAGAACTTTCATACGTATAATATAAGTACACAGGTCAAGACGATTCATGTCTTTGTGGCACTTTGTGATAATAAATACCAAGGTATTGTTCCGGTGCCTGCCAATATTGGCAACGGCCAAGATGCAAAGAACAATCTCTATTGGGGATGTGCCTTCGGAATTAGTACCTACTTTAAAAGAAGCACGGAATGGCAATTGATTGAATCACAAAAAGCTGCTGCTCCTATCTTAGAGCGGTTAATCTTTAAACATAAAACTGAGAATTGTTATTTAGTTGCTGATGCTTATGATGGACAATTTATTGAGCAATGCACATTAGATTTTTTGAATAGTTCTTGTGGAAAAAAGCTTGGTACAGTAACCTCAGGAAATACAAGTCTGGGAATAAATGGCAACGCCAATTTGTTGGCTTACATTGGCCATGATGGCTTGATGGATTTTCAATTAAATGATGATTTTGTAAATATTGATAATAAGCGCCGAGATGTTATGGTTCTCGCATGCTACAGTAAACACTTTTTCTCAAAAGAATTAAAATCGGCAAATGTAAATCCTTTACTATGGACAAGTGGTTTAATGTGTCCAGAAGCCTATACCATTCACGATGCTATTAGAGCATACATAAAAAATCAAAATGCTTCAGAAATAAGAAAAAGTGCCGCTTTGGCTTATTCGAAATATCAAAAATGCAGTAATAAAGCAGCAACAAATTTATTGCTAAGTGGATGGTGATTTACGCTTACCAAAAATCAATATATTGATAATTGAAATCAACTTGCTATTACAACAATTAGATTAACAATTGCTTTGAATGAGTGTAATAATTAAAGTAAAATCACTGAATTAAAAGGGTGAGTGATTGTAGCGAAA